>JAYTXB010000680.1:0-5443 GCA_043743205.1 Schlesneria sp. | reverse complement strand
TGGCAGGTCGAGCAGAACTCAGCCGACTTGTGGAAGTCCTTCAGGAACGTCTTCTTGTGCATCGCCGGTTTGGCTTTGACGAGTTGATTGTTCACCCATTGCAGCATCGCGTTATCGGAGTAGGCGAACGGGTAGTGCTCGGGTTCCTCAATGGTGAAGTCGGCGTTCCCCTTCGTGCTGTTGACGTGGGTGATCGCGTGACACGACGTACAAGTGATGCCCGCTTGCGAGGTCGCATGGTTCACGTCGTCGAACTTCGGATCGTCGAAGGCGCCGCTGAAGAACGGCACCGGATCGTGACAGCCCGCACAGAACCGCGACCCGCGCACGTCGCCGTCCCGCTTGAGCGACACCTCGCGCGTCTCACGCACGCTGGCCAGGTAGGCGGGGTTATTGAACGAACTGAAGTGGTGCGACGAGTGATACCAACCCTTGTAAGCGTCCTGATGGCACTTCAAACAATAGTCATCGTTCATCAGGGCTTGGGCCGGAATGAAGTTGCCGGTCTTCGTGCGCGCCAGCGAGGGGAAGAAGTATTTGTCGGCTCCCTCTTTCGGTCCGGCTTGGTTCCAACCGCGCGGGTCTTGGTTGTGCAGAGCGATCAAACCGACCGTCGCCGCGCCGACCAACCCGGCGTAACCCAGTCCCAACTTCCACTTGATCTTCGGCCCGGCCAGTCGATGCAACCAATAGAGCCACACACAGAAGAGTGGAGCCCCGATGTGAGACCAATAGACCATCGAGCGCGTCCCCGCGTCCTTGATGACGAACGCTGACGAGCCTGTTCCGCCAAGATCGACTCGCATCAAGAGCAGCCCGCTGACAAGCAACACGATCGACGCGATGAGTAGCGCATAGCCGACGCGAATCGCCCGCTTGTTCTTCCTCATCCGCGTGTTTAGCAGATGCACGCCGATGAACAACATAAACGGCACGACGAGCGCCAGCCCCAGCACCAGGTGCCCGGCGAACATCAGCATGTAGAACCAGTTCTCATAGGTCTGCCCGTGGAACCAGCTTAGAAACGTGACCGCTCCAAGGTACGACGAGTTCGCACCGAGAATCGCGATCAAAGCGAAGACAAACCACATCAACACACGCAGACGAGGCCCGACCGCCGGTTTGACCTTGTATCGCACGGGAGTGGGCGGCGTTGGCGTTGCTGACGGTACTGCACCAGGCTGGGAAGGATCAGGTGACGAATCTGAGGAAGACGACATCGAGATAACTCCGCCAAGAGAGACGAGTGCTGAGCAATCAGTGAATGAACGAAAATTTCAACGAGGATGAGGTGACCGAATTGTGCAAAACAACAAGTAGGATGGGCACTCTTGCCCGTCTTGGCTTTGACTGACACTTGGCCGCCAGAGGGGGAATCGGCAAAGAAAATCGAACCGGCAAGAGTGCCCATCCTACGACGGAATCCATTGCGACTCGCGCAGTTTAGGGACACCTCGTTGGGACGGTCAATCAGGCTCCACACGTCGATAGATTTCGTTCCAGAAACGAGGTCGAGCCTGACCGCGCGTCTGATAGGTCTTGAGGTAACGGACGTACTCGTCGTCGAGCGATCGTGGTTCGCCATCGCGGTGGGCGTAGACGGTCATGTCGCGGAACGGGAGCGGTTCGACGGTCTCACCGTAGACGGTGTTCATGTCGCTGTCCTTGTCCCAGCCGACATTGTAGATCACAAAGTCGCGGACCCAACCTGCTGGCAGCGGTTCGGAAGACTCGGCAAACGCGAGCGACAGCTCATCGTTGCAACCGAGGACCAGCAGCCTGTCGTCGCGTTCGGTGAGCAGTTCGTGCACGTCTCCGAACCGAGTGAAGGCTCCCGCCATCGGTGGCCAGTGGAGACCGGGGACGAGCCGCGCGTGATGGAAGTCTTCGGGACCGTTCCCGGCGTCGTACTCGCGGAACGAGATGCCGCCGCGATCATGCAGGTCCGCGCGGAGCAGTGGCAGTTCTGTCTGACGGACTTCGACGGGAGCCTCATCGACCGTGAAGATGGCGGCGTCCCAATAGAACTCCATGTTCGTGACGATGCGGATGCGGTGATCGGTCGAATCGGGAGCGAACACGTCCGAGATGTCGATCGCGATGGTCTTCGTCTTGCCACCGGGGAAGCCCATGAACGGACGAACCTCACGCCACTCGCCCTTCGCATCGACGGCCTGAAGTGACGGTGGACGCGGCTGCGGTCCATCCGAGTTCTGCGAGAACTGCACGTTGAGCGAAGTACTCGTCGGGTAGACCCAACCGGTAAGAAAGAGCGTGATGGTCGAGGGTTGAGGCTTGAGTGATGAGGAGTCAGCGGGAATCTTCCCTGTCTTCTGCCCCTCAACCCTGCACGGCCCGAGGTCCAGTTCTAGGAAGTGTTCCGTCGTCAGGCCCTGTGCCAGTTTGCGGTCATACGTTTTGGTGTAGACGCCGTCGCGGGCCTGCACTTGGTTGAGGATGTCTCGCCCGAGTGTGTCCTTCGCCGCAATCGGGATGCGTGGCGAGCGGACGGTGTGCAGTTTGTGTTCAGCCATGAACGCGGGGCCGACCTTCTCATTCGTGAAGATGTCGGTCCCGGCCGGATGGTCGATCGCGAACAGTTTCACTTGGTCGAAGTAGCCCGCTTCCCACAGTTCCTCGGTGATGTTCAACAGGTACTCACCCTGCTTTGCCTTGAGTTTGTCACCGTCGATCTTGAGATATTCCCACTCGCGCCACGGGGCGACGACCGATTCGGCGAACTTCAAGCCGATGGGGGAGTTCCACAGCAAGTCGGTCACAAACGTGAACTGCTCACCGTCCCACGTGTAGAGATACGGGCACGACCCGACCAGCTTCTGCTCTTCACAGACGTGCAGGTTCGATTCGGGCGAGATCAGGTTACGCGGAACACCGTTGGTCCAGATCACGCGCACGATGTCCGCCTTCTTCTGAGGCCCAAGGCCAAAGTGCGTGATCGGCCCCGTGACGACTTGAGCCAGATACTTGGGACCTGTCTTCAGCTCGATCGTGCTGCCGATCCCGGCGTGATTGACGCGCTTGCTGTAGTTCTGCTCGTTCGGCTTGATCTGCTGAGCGAGCAGCGAAACGTCGAGCCATCCGTTCGCATTGCCGCCGTTGTTGGAGAGCCAGTGGGATGTTGCAGAATTTGTTGTGAGCAAGTCCTCGTCCCCGTCTCGGTCGATATCGGCGATGGCAAACGATGTCACTCCCGAGAGATCGACGACCAGCGGGGAAAACTGGCCGTGGACATCGCCGCGCCACAACCCCGCCCCCTCTTCATCCAAGGTCGCGAAATCCCGAACTCCGTCGTTGTCGAAGTCGAGTGAAGCAATCGCCAGAAAGGGAGACTGGTTGGCACGCACAGCCTTTTTCACCGAGACCACTCCCGCAGCGGTGATCTGTGTCATTACCAAATTCAATCCGTTTGGTCCGGCTCCGATCACGTCCCACGAACCGTTGTCGTCGAGTTGTTCGATGAGCAGTGACTTGGATTGCTTGAGCGACGCGAAGCCTTCTTCCAACTCGCGCCAGCGGAAGCGGCCGTGTCGCAGGCTTTCGAGGACTCCGACGCCGTTGGCTCCAGTGACGAGGATGTCGAGGTCCGTGTCTTTGTCCCAATCGCAGACGACGGCGGCTGTCGGGCCGAAGTCGGCAGGAGGCAACTTGGACCGCGAGGTGATCTCCTCAAAGCTCCAGTTGCTCCGGTTGGACCAGAGTCGAATCCCATCGGCGGCGATCGTAAAGAAGTCGAGATCGCCATCGAGATCGAGATCGCACGGCACGACCTGCAGCACCTCACGCAGGGAATCAAGTGCCTCACCGGCTGGCTTCTCAATTAACTCGCGCGGCCCGTCTTTCGACACGCGGTTCTCAAACAGCTTGAATCCCGCCGGGCCGAAGACGATCACGTCGGGATCGGCCAAGAGACACCCGGCCGCTTCCTTCGGGCGGTCTTTCAATTTGCCATCGACATCGTCGTCGAGGTCCACCGTCAGCAGACGGCGATAGTCCCCCGAGACCGTGGCGACGACGAGCGTGGACTTCTCATCCGCTGACTTCGGGGAAAGTGGCAAGACGGCAACAAGCTGCTCATTGCTAAGCGTCACGCCGTCGATCCGGCCATCCAGATCGAGGTCAATCGCGGCGAGGTCTCGCACGTTGGCTGACGGGAGCGCGGGCTGTTGCTCACGCGGCGCGAGGGCGAACGTGACGGGAATCCCCTCGCTCGCTGAAGCCGTTGCCATGTCCGCTCGCTCGTAAAACTTCGGCCCGAAATCCTGCAGGACGTACTCCAGCGAATCGAGCTTCACGTAGCGGTCGTCTCGCGCCGCCTCCGACACCATGATGTTGCGGACGGCCATCGTGCGGCCGGTCGCGAGCGGCCACTGATCCTCGCGCGCCGCCTTTGTGACGACATCGAGCAGCGCGAGCACATCGACTCGCGCATGCGTTGTGATGATGTCCGCAAACGGACGCAACGATTCTTTCGCTGTCTCGGCGGTGTCGGCAAATGTTGGGTCTTTCAACTGGGCCAGCAGCGGCAGCAGGTCTTTGAGAACGAACAGATTGTCCGGCTCCAACTCGTAAACTTTCTTCAACGCCGCCACAGTCTCAGCGGGAGGAGCCTCCCCCGGAGAAGTCGGCTTCAACGAATAGAGGTCGTACCACACCGCCGCCGACTTCGGAGCCAACTCAGTCGCTCGTCTTAGCGACACTGCCGCGTTGTCGATCTCCCCCGCGCGAACTGAGAGACGTGCGTCAAGGACGTGTGTGACGTGCGAGTTCGGTTCGACTTGGACCAGGAGTTCCAATGCCGCTCGACCTTTGGAGAGTGTCTCCGCCAATCGAGCCGGCTCGCGCGTGGAATCGATCGCGCCAAGCCATAGCTCGCGGCAAATGGTCAGGTTGCGCGGGCCGAACGGGTCAGCAGGAACTTGCCGCACGATCTCACTCAGGATCGCATCGGCCTCGGCAAAATCGTGGTTCTCTAAATGAGCTACCGCTCGATCCCGTTGTTCGAGCAGTTTGAGAGTCGCCTCCCGCGTGAACGTCTTTCCCGTGGTCGTCGCGTCACCGGGGCCGACTCCCGGACGTCCCGGCTGTGGATCGAACCCCTTCACGATGAACAGAAACGCGACGAAGAGCGAAGCAGCCATGCCGGTCAACAGCGCCGCGACGAGCCACAGGTTGCGAGACGAATTGGGCGGGGGAGTTTGGTCCATCGGCGATCAGCCTGTCCAAGTGGGGCGTGAGTGGAATGAATGAGGTGAAGCGACAGTCCGCCTGTACGTCTGAATTCTTAGAACTGCTGGAAGTGGGGGTGGGCAGTGCGGGAGCGAAACTATACCTCGCGCGGTCACGAATGAGGCCTTGGCGAGCCGCACGCCGTCAGGCTGCGGGTTCTTGATCGCCGCAGGAAACCCGCAGCCTGACGGCATGC
>JAYTXB010000679.1:0-1091 GCA_043743205.1 Schlesneria sp. | reverse complement strand
GTTGAGAGCGGCGGCCGATCAGTTTCGAGCAGACGCACCCGGTGCATCGGACCATGAGAACTATCGGCAGGCGGTGATCTCGATGGATGCGTGTGTGGCGGAGTTGGAGCGAGTTCTCGCGTTGTTTCCGCCGCCAGCACCGCCAAGTCTCCCCGCCAACTTTCGACGAGTCGTCGCGTCGAGTAGTGTAGGTGACACGAGTTCGACTGAGGCTGTCGATACAGGCAGCGAATGAAGTCACCCCTCGTGGCCGCTGATTCGTCTTGCCTGTGTTCCGCCGAAAACTTCCTCCGCTGATATTCTCGCTTTGGGTCTGCTGTGATGTCTGAGCCATTGGTCTTCATGATGGGCAAGTTTGAGGCGAAGGTTCCCACGGATCGTCGCTACTTGGACTCGCACGTCTGGCTGGTCCCGCAGGAAGGAGGCTTTCGCGTGGGGTTCACTTCCTACGCGGTGCGACTGTTGCAGGATGTCTATTTCCTCGACTGGCAGATCGACCCGGATACGACGGTGCGCCGCAAGCAGACGATCGGGGAGATCGAAAGCTCGAAGGCGGTCTCCACTTTGTATGCTCCCACCGACGGGCACGTGTTGCGGTTCAATGAGTCACTACTGAACGACCCGTCGCTCATCAATGCTGACAACTACGAACGAGGCTGGCTGTACGAACTCGTCACGCAAGCTCCGTTGCTGACGCCCGAAGAATACATCCAGTCGCTCGAAGCAGGTTGGGAGCAAACGCAGCGTCTGTTGAAGAACCAGTTCAATGAGTAGCGAGACGCCCAGAGACAAGAGGCCAGAGGCAAGGACGCGGACTCCGAGTTCAATCCCTCAACCATCAACCCTTCCCCTTCAACGTTTCGCATCGCCTCACGATTTTCCCAGAAAGATGCCTCAATGGCCGGACGCAAATTGACTGTCGTGATCTCGCAGGCTCCGGGAAAGAACCCGGTGAAGCGGCATCTCGAAGAAGAGATCGCCACGCGGCTGATGCTGTCGGGGACGGCAGAAGTCTCGGTCGTGCCGCATCTGTACGACCTGACTTCCGATCACACCGGCATGTTGTGGCTGAAGTCGCTCAAAGGAAACCT
>JAYTXB010000678.1:0-4001 GCA_043743205.1 Schlesneria sp. | reverse complement strand
GAACTCGGCAGCCGCCCCAAGCTGAAAGGCATGGTGCATCGTCGCGCAGTGCATCAGACGACCTTCCAATCGTCCCGAGTCGGCCATGCTGTAATGCCGTCGCGTCGCGGCGTCGAGCAGTCTCTGCCGCTCCAGCACGTCGCCCCGCTTTCCGGCGTCGTGCATCAGCCGCAAGCGTTCCACCGCCGTCAACGCGGGATAGATCTTGGCGAGTCGGTTCGTGTTCATGGTCTCTGCCCTCAGTTCGCGGAACGTGTCTTCAACGCGGCTTCCAATGATTCGAGCCGTCCGGCGAGGTTGCCGAGTTCGATGGCTTTGAGCAGCGTCCCCGACAAGTAGCAGATGGTCCGTGCCCGTTCGACGGTCCCAAGTTCCTTGTCATTGAGAACGGCTTCGGCCTGTTCGCCGAGCAACCCCAATACGTCGGACGCGGTTTGCAGACGGAATTCGACCGGGACTTGGGTTTGACCGGGGGTTTGACAGGAACCCGCCCGGACGAGCCGCTTGTACTCCCGTTGGTACGTCCGCGACTGTTCAGGATCGGCAATCGGCATGGTTGAAACTCCTCACGGTGAATGGTTGGCGTTGCCCCTGTCACTCTTTCCCGCCGAGCAACAGCCGTCGCACCGCTTCGGCCTTGTCCGCATCCGACAACGGGAGCGAAGCGATCATCAGCAACGCCTTGGTGAAGTCCCCATCGCCCGGTTGAACGGCAGCAGCGGGAGCGGCATCAACCCCCACTTTCGAGCGGCTTCGGCGAGCCTTTTCCGGTTTGCTGGTGTAACAGGTGGTGCAACGAGAATCTTCCGTCGCCGCAACTTCTGACAGGTTCTCACTTGGAACCCTAGACTCTCGGAATGGCATGCAAGAGGTCAGCGGTTCGATCCCGCTATCCTCCACTCAGTCAGAAGTAGAACAGCCGAAACGAGTTACGTTACCTGACGGTGTTCGTCAGTGCGGTGAAAAAGCCTTGTTGAATCGTGGAACTTTTTCCACGAAACGAAAAGGAACCGCACAATGCCACGAAAAAAGAACGTAACCCCGTCCTATTTGCTGCACAGCAGCGGCCAAGCCCGAGTACGCATTGGCGGCCGGGATTTCATGCTGGGTGAGTTCGGATCAGAAGACTCCCGCGTCCGCTTTGGCCAGTTGATCGCTCAACATGCGGGCGGAGTCTCGCTTGATCCCTTCGCCTCGAATCGTGGAAAAAGTTCCACGATTCAAACCTCCCAGCTTACCGTCAACGAACTCTGCCTCACTTTCATGAGGTTCGCGGCAGGCCACTACCTGAAGAGCGGGAAGCCAACGTCCGAGATCCATTGCCTCAAGCTGGCAATCACTCCGCTCGTCGAATTGTACGGCCCCACCGCCGTTGACGACTTCGGGCCGCTCGCGCTGAAGGCCATCCGGGCTACGCTCGTCGAAAAGGGCTGGGTTCGGAATTCGGTCAACCGGGCCGTCGGTCGGATTCGTCACGTCTTCAAGTGAGGTGTCGAGTGTGAACTGGTCGAACCGGCAACGCTCCAGAAGTTGCAGGCCATCGCCCCTCTTTTGGCCGGTCGCACCGAGGCTCACGACAACGCCCCTCGCACCGCCGTTGCAGACAGCGATATCCGGGCCGTCCAAGAAATCGTCTCGCCGCTCGTGAAAGACTTGATCGAACTTCAACGGTTGATCGGTGCTAGGTCTGGTGAACTGCTGAGTCTCACGACGGGCATGATCGACCGCTCCGGGCCGGTCTGGCTCGCGAAGCTGGTCAATCACAAGAACATTCATCACGGACAAGCGAGGACACTGGCCATCGGCCCGAAGGCTCAGTTGATCCTCACGAAGTACCTGTTGGCCGATACGTCGAAGCCGGTGTTTGAAATCCGAAGAGACGCCTACTGCCGTGCGATCACCCGCGCTTGTGAACGGCTCGAAGTCCCGCGCTGGGTTTCTCACCAGCTGAGGCACACGGCGGCGGATAACGTCCGGTCGCAGTTCGGGCTGGAACACACTCAGGCCGTTCTCGATCACGCCAAGGCCGACATGTCCGAACACTACGCCAAGATCGGGATGAGCCATGCAGCGGAAGTCGCCTTGAAGTTCGGCTGATCGGTACACTGACGCTAAAGCGGGATAGGACGGCCATTCGACAAGCGAGACACCTGAACTCGCTTCCCGCGATCTTTCGATTCGGGCATCGACGTCAGGAGTCGCGTCATCATGGCAGAGAAAACAATCAACCAAGCCTCCACGAATGGCCTGCGGTAGTTTGCAGGGCGGTCGATTGTAGATATCTTAAAAGCAAGCTACAGGGCAGACAGGCGATTTATTCGGCGAGTATGCTTTGAGGCGTATCGAGGATCTGCGGTTCGATCCGACTGAGCCGGAGTCGTCTCCGACATTCGCGTCCTCTCAGGCTGAATGCTACCGGCGGCTCACGGTTGAACTCGGCGAAGTTCCCTATAACGACGACCATCAATCATGGTGCGATATAGCCAACGAGCTCGGCATTTACGACGTGGCTTCGGCCTCGCTGGATGACGACTTCGCTGCTGGCATTAGCATCGCACTGCGGCGAACGGTCAAACGCAATGTGCCCCCGCGCTGGTCGATTCCTCGAAGCAAAAACGACTGGATTCGCATCCTGATCCGAAGTCAACGGCGAAGATGTTGACGCTCGACATGAGAACACGCTCCCCGAGGGATATTCGGATGCGATGACCGCCTGCAAATAGGCCGCAAACGGACACGAAGCGGACACGAAGCGGACAGAACCGGACATCTCTCACCATCGCCCGCTACCAGCCTCATGTAGCGGGTGTTTTCGTTTATATGATCTCCGTCGCGACTGATGGCAGTCACTCTTATGCCCAATGGAGGCAAGATAATGATCGACGTATTGAACGAGACACTGAGACGAATGGCACTGCCGTTGCCCAGTAACTGTTAAGTAAATTGGTCTTGGCATGAAAGTCTGATGCGGGGAGATTACGCGGATCATGGACGATCTTCGCGGGCAGGTTGAGATGTTGTTGAAGCGGGTTGCCGCTGTGGAGGCGCGGCTCGTGGTGACGGAGGCGGAGTTGGCGGCCGCGCGGGTGACGATTGCGTTGCTGGAGGCGCGGATCGGGGAACTGGAAACGCAGGTCGCCGAGTGGACGGTCGAGTTGCAGCGACGGAAGAACGGGTTTCGCTGAAAGCGAACGTTGACGCTGGACCGAAGTCGAATGCGATCCGTCGGCCGAAGAAGGACCGGGACGGGCGGAAGAGGGGTGAGCGGAAGCATCCCGGTGTGGTGCGTTCCCCCGTCGAACCGCGGCCGGAGGACATCGTGCAGGATGTTCGTGTGGAGGTCTGTCCCGACTGTGGCGGCGCGTTGGAAGACACGGGTGAGTTCGTCGAGCATGTGGTCGAAGACATTCCGCCACCGCAGGTCGAAGTTCGTCGCGTGCGCTATCATCGCCGGTGTTGCCGGAAGGTGACTCCACCGGCCGCTGCGCCCGCGATGTCCGAGGCGTCTGTCGGGCTGCGTGCGAGGCTGCTGATGGCGTACTGTCGGGCGGAGTTGGGGTTGTCGCTCGGCAAGTCGGTGACGTTGCTCGACCAACTGTTCGGGTTGTCGTTGAGCCGCGCCGGAGCACTCGGCCACACTCACTGGGCGGCCGATCTGGTCGATCCCGTCGTCCAGCGGTTGTTCGAGTTGCTGAAGACCGAAGCCGTCGTCCACGCGGATGAAACCGGCTGGCGCATCAATGGCAAAAACGTCTGGATGTAGTGTTTTTGCAACCCGCGACTGGCCTTGTTTCTGTGCGACGAACATCGGTCGGGTGAGGTGCTGAAACGGGTTTTGGGCGAATCGATGCCCGGTGTGCTGGTGACCGACTTCTATGCGGCCGATCACGCGTTGGACTGTTTGAGGTGCTGTCGATTTCACGGACAGTCGAACTCCTTATTCTGGAGATACTAGAACAGGGAACACGATGTCACGGAAAGTCGTTGAGAAGTTGAAGCAG
>JAYTXB010000677.1:0-10711 GCA_043743205.1 Schlesneria sp. | reverse complement strand
AGACAGCCTCGCCATGAAACGCCGCCACTGCGGCTGGGACGACAAATTCCTC
Source organism: Schlesneria sp. (assembly GCA_043743205.1). Lineage (GTDB taxonomy): Bacteria > Planctomycetota > Planctomycetia > Planctomycetales > Planctomycetaceae > Schlesneria. The sequence goes on along the minus strand of JAYTXB010000677.1, from coordinate 10,659 downwards.
GTCCAAACACTCACCGGATCAACAACTTAGTGGGCGCTGGCCCTGGTCCACTACTGTAGTCTTGTCGCTCCGCCGACAAGATGTCCCGTCGGCGGGGCGACAAGACTACAGTAGCGCGACAAGGCATCAGTTTCGGCCGCGTGCGGTATACGTTGTTGATCGTGCGAACGACTCCGGCTTGGGCATTTTCCGACAAGGACGAGGCTCAATCCGCTCTCGCACGACTTAAATGATCCTGCTAGGCTCGGCCTGATGTTTGAGGTCGCTCACAAGGATTGTTTAACACCGTTTTGAGTGCGTCGGAACGAAGCGTTGAGCCGCTCGATCCGAACTCGGTGGGTTTTGGTGTTCCATCCCAATCTCAGTTGAGTCCCGTATTCAATCTTGCCCGTTGAGAGGAACTGCGTCGAGTGATTATGCCTTCCCCACATTCGCCCGGTGATCCAGTTCGCCGGGTACCGACATCTCCGGCCAAGGCGGTCCCGACGAAGCCGAACGCACGCGGTTTGCTCTGCATTTGGCATGGAGCCAGCCTCGGGTTGTGGCTGAGGCTCCTTGCCAGTCGTCCGCCGATCAGTTGGCGACAGTGGGCGAGAATTGCCTCCATCACGATCCTCGCGCCGTTGAATTCGCTGAGCAACTTTTTGGAGTGGGTCGTCTACGGTCGGCGGATCGCGCGGCAGAAGATCGAGCATCCTCCGATCTTCATTCTCGGTCATTGGCGCAGCGGAACGACGTTGCTGCACAACCTGATGACGCTTGATCCGGGGCTGACTTACTCGAACCTGTTCCAGTGCGTGGCTCCGGACAACTTCTTGATGACGGAATCGTGGGTCACGCGATTGACGCGTTGGACGCTGTCCAAAACGCGACCGATGGACAACATGGCCAACGACTGGACGCTGCCTCAAGAAGATGAGATGGCACTCGTACTGATGACGATGATGTCACCCTACTTGATGTTGGCTCACCAAAAGGATTCTTCCCAGTACGCGCGCTTCTTCGAGATGACGGACGTGACGCCCGCAGAACGACAGAAATGGCAGTCGGCCGTGCTGCGTTTCATGAAGAAGCTGACGATGCGGGCGAACAAGCCGATCGTGTTGAAGTCACCGCCGCACACTTATCGCATCCCGCTGTTGCTGGAAATGTTTCCGAACGCGAAGTTCGTTTACATCTATCGCGAGCCTTACGCGGTCTTCAATTCGGGCGTTCATCTGCGTCGCACGCTGTTCCTCGAAAATGGACTTGGCGTCCCCTACTACGACTCCCTCGAAGACGATGTCCTCCAAACGTATTCGCACTGTTTTGAGCGGTACGAAAGCACCAAGCATCTGATCCCTCCCAGCCAGTTGCACGAAGTCCGTTTCGAGGACCTAGAAGCCGATCCACTCGGCCAGATCAAGCTCGTCTACGAGAAGCTCGGCTTGACCGGTTGGCCACTCGTCGAGCCACAGATTCAGCAGCAACTTCCCGAGCTACTGAAGTACAAAAAGAACAAGTTTGAAATGGATGAGGCCCTGATGCGGCGCGTCTACGCCTCGTGGAAACCCTCGTTCGATTTGTACGGATATCCGAGTCGGCTACCCGAAGACAGTGCGACCTCGCAGTAACCCTGTTGATGACATGCCTCTTCGCCCGCGACTCGCCTTCGAGTTCAACATTTCGCCGTTCGGGCATCGCGCAACGAGCTTGGCTCACCGGCAGACGACGCTCGAAATGATCCATCACCGACAGCAGCCACGCCCGAAACTCTGCCGACAGCGCAGCCAACCGCTCAACAGAATCCGGCGGATTTAAATCCGTGGAAAGGCATCACGTGTCCACGATTCCTCGTTCCGCGCAAATCCCAATTCCACCAAATCAGTAGCGTGGGGTGTGAACGGTTACTGGTTATCAACTGGGCATCGTGGGAATCTTCGACTGCTTGCGATCCACCAATCGGCCGTCATTTAGCTCGCAGTGACGAGGGAACCGGTTGGCCAAGTCGGTGCTGTGCGTCACGCAGATGAGCAGCGTGTTCTGCTCTCGGTTCAGATCGAGCAGTAATGAACCGACCGCTTCGGCAGTTGCACGATCTAGGTTTCCCGTCGGCTCATCGGCGAGCAACAGGGCGGGGCGATTGATGAGAGCGCGACAGACTGCGACGCGTTGACGTTCGCCCCCGGAAAGCTGAGCAGGTCGATGCCCGATTCGCTCGGATAGACCGACTCGGGTGAGTAGCTCACGAGCACGAGCTTCAGTCTCGGGCGTGGCCCCTGCGCCGGGGAGCGTGGGAATCAAGACGTTCTCAAGTACGGTGCATTGCGGCAGCAGGTGATGATCCTGAAAGACAAAGCCGATCTGCCGATTGCGAAACTCGGCCTGCTGCGCCGCGTTGAGTTGGAAAGGGTCGTGACCATCAAGCCAAATGCTTCCCGCCGAGGGAGTGTCCAGCGTGCCGAGCACGTACAGCAGCGTACTCTTACCTGACCCCGAAGGTCCTGTGATCGCCAGAGCCTCACCGCGCTGCATGGTCAGATCGAGACCTCGCAAGATCGAAAGCGTGCCCTCAGCCGTGACATAGTCCTTCGTGAGTCGGCTGATGCGGAGAGTCGGTTCAGTCATTGAGGTTCCTTCGCGCGGCAAGCTGGCCGCGTGGCGTGTCGTCGCGCACAATGCCTCGCGTGGGTTGGGTTTCACGCACGTGGCCATCATAGGAACGAACGTCATGCTTCACAATTTGATGAGTACAGACACGAACAGACTGTCGAATGAGATTACACGCCGCGGCGTGCTGCGCGCCGGTGTGATCGGATTGAGTGCCATCGGTCTCGGGACGTTTCTTCCCGGTGCGACGGAGTCGGCTGTTGCCGCCGAACCGATCATCCGAACCGGTAAGTCTCACATGAAGCTCAGTCTGGCGGCCTATTCGTTCAGCCGCCTGCTGCCGACGCGCGGCACTCCCGAACAGTTGGCCACCGCAAAGTACTCGCTCGAAAAGTTCATCGACTTCTGTGCGGATCACGATCTCGATGGTTGCGAACTGACCGCATACTACTTCCCGAAAGAAATTACGAACGACTACTTAATGAGTCTCAAGGAACGTACGTTCCGACTGGGGCTCGATATCTCAGGAACGGCGATCGGCAATGACTTCTGCCTCCCCGAGGGTGAGGCTCGCCAGCAAAACCTTTTGATGTGCCGCGAGTGGATCGATCATTCGGCCGCTCTCGGTGCCCCGGTCATTCGCATTTTCGCAGGCAAGGTTCCGCAGGGAGAGACCGAAGAGGTCGCGCGCGAGCGTTGTATTGATGGCATCAATCAATCTCTCGAATATGCGGCTACGAAGGGTGTTTGCTTGGCCCTCGAAAATCATGGCGGCATCACGGCGACACCCGAGCAGATGCTGAAGATCATCGCGGGTGTGAAGCCGTCGCCGTGGTTTGGAGTCAATTTTGACGGCGGTAATTTTCGGACGGACGATCCGTACCGCGACCTCGCCAAAATCGCACCGTATGCGATCAATGCTCAGATCAAGGTGGAGGTCGCCCCCAACGGCAAGACCGAACCAACCGACTTGCCGCGCGCCGTGAAGATACTGAAAGACGCAAACTATCGCGGCTTCCTCGTGCTGGAGTACGAAGCGAAGGAAGACCCGTTCACGGCGATCCCCGACTCTCTGAAACGCTTGCGAGCATTGATTGCTGGGTGAAGTACCACGAATCAAGTCGTTCCGAGTAGGACCGCATCGTTCCCTCTCGGAAAGCAGTCCGTCACGAGGAAGGCCAGTGAGTCATGACCGAACGTGAACCCTCCTCAACGCCGCAGCCGTTCTCGTGGCGGACGCTGTTCCATGCGGCAGCACATCAGCAGGAGACGCTGCGGTACGTGTTGGTCAGCGCCCTCGACCTGTTCATGACCTACGTCCTGCTTCGCCAATCAGAGACTCGATTCATCGAAGCCAATCCCGTCGCTCGGTACTTCATTTACGGCTGGGGCTTCAAAGGGATGGTCTATTTCAAATTCGGAATGGTTGCACTGGTCTGTGCGATATCGCAGATCGTTGCTCAGACTAGGCCACGTCTGGCGCAGTGGCTGCTGAATTGGGCGACCCTCGTCGTGGCGGGCGTGGTGATCTACAGCCTCGCTCTGTTCCTGCGTCACATCGAAATGAGCTGGCTATCTATTTGAGTCTGTCTTCCGAACGGCGCGGCGGTACTTAGACCGCGGCAGGGCTGACGCCGAATGCTTGCCTTGGCGATTCATTTCCGGCTCTCACGCACCGCATTGAGTCGCGGGTCGGACAGGTTCAAACGGTACATCACTTGGTTGTACTCGTAGCGCGGCGTGGCGCTGGGATTCCCCGAGAACATGTTCGTGTACGTTCCTTCAAAGTAGATCGTTTGGCCGTCGTCTTCGGCAAAATACGGATGTTGCCGAGGATTGTAGAAGCTGTACTTGTCGTGGGTCGCGACCTTTGTCGCCTTGAGCCACGGCCCTTCTGGCTGATCCGCCTCGCCATACCAGACCTCACCCAACACGGACGTGCCGAAGTGTTGCGTGAAGAGGATCGTCCACCGTTTCCGATGCTCATTCCATGCGACCGAGCCACGATGAGCGACCACGGGACGGGCGGTCTCGGCCTCTTGCAGGTTCCACCAGACCTCGCTCGGCTGGAGTTGCCCGGCACGAACGAGAGCCGACTGCAACTCGGGCGTGAGTGCGGTCGTGTCTCGCTTCCAGCCGAAGACGGCTTGACCGGCGGCGTCCCGTTCCACCTGCGGTGCTTTCGCCCGACCACCGGGGACGAGGCACGTGAAGCCTTCATAGTGCGACGGGTCGAGCAGATCGTTCACCGCCGCGCGGACTCGCATGATCGGGAACGGATCGCCGAAGTAGACGTACTCAACGGCGGCGACATCGGATTTTGCAATAGTCGCGGTGTTGCTCTCAATTGCCCCTGCGGAGGGCACTTTGTGCAGGAACGGATGGCCGTGCAGATGGAGCGGGATGTCTTTGTCAAGGCGGCGGCGCGAGACGAATTCCTGCCGCTCGTCATCGAACTCCGCCAAGCCACGTTCGTAGATCTCCAAAGTGCCGCGTACTTTCTCGTAGCCGGTGAAAAGCCGCTCGCGACCATCAGCATCGCGCAGGACCACAGCTCCAAAAATCCACGTCGGGCCATCACCCGGCAGCTTGGCGACAGGCTTTGCGAACCCATCGTCACCAGTGAAGTAGTCGAGATCGACTCCGACAAACGGCCTGAGTCCTCCCTCCTTCGGCAAGCGAGAGGTCGCTCCCGTCACTTGGAAATTCCCGAGTGGATAGCGGAGCCGATTGGTGTCGCCCCAGAACCAGTGCAGTTGGCCTCGATAGATCGCCGTGACAACGCTATCTGAGCCGGCAACCTGCGCATTGAGCAACGGCCGCTGAATCGGTGTCGCTTGCCCCAGCAACACACTGTCGGCGTAGATCCCAGCGCCGGTCACGCGGTAGAGCCGCTCGGCAATGTTGATTCGCTTCAACTTGAGCGTCGCCTCTCCGTGCGGCGCGATCTCGACGGAGCGGCCTGGAAATCCAAACCCATCTTGGGGGAACTCATAGCCGTGACTGCGAACGTGGAAGAAGACCGTCTGCCCGAACAACTCCGGCTCGCGCACGGCGACTCGTCCCGCCGAATCCGTCACGAAGAGCTGCTCGTGAACGGTACGCAGTTCCACCAACGGAACACCGCGCCCGGTCTCTTCATCGACAACCCGGATTTGAAACGCTGCGGACTCAGCCCCCCACACGCTCACAGCTCCATGAAGCGAGCAGACCAGTATTCCCACAAACAGATGACGCCCGCGCATTCGACATCCCCTTACCCGCAAACTTGGCGAATCGTAGCCTCGCTCCTCTCCGCCGACCTTGGTCGTCTTGACCGATAGCGTGTCGGTGCAGGCCGCGCTGGATTTCGGCTCGCGTTCGGTCAGGTCAGTTCGCACTCGCCAACTCTTCGTCACCGATTGAATAAAAATGCGGGACTGTTGATCAGAGCCCACATCAGGTCTTGGGCACCTTCGGCGAGTCCGTTGTCGGCGAGATACTTTTCACCTTGGCCTCGTTCGGCGTCTGTAGGCATGCGGTTGAAGACCGACATGTAAATCTCCTCGACCATTTTTGTCGGTTCGACTTTCGCCGCGAGTTGTCGCGCGATGAGGCCCTGCGGATGCACGATGGCCTCAGAGATCGTCGGGCCGTTGATGAGCGTCAGCGTCTGGGCGAGGCTGACTTCCGACGAACGTTCGCATTCGCAGGGCGATTCGCGTGGCGCACGACCGAACATATCGAGGAACGCGACGGCACCGGAAGCGTCGGGCAACTGTGAGGCGTGGAAGCCACCGGGCACTCCGGGAAGGTTTGTCGGGGAACCGGTCGCCGTCATGATCGCGTCGAAGAGCGATTCGGCGGCGAGACGGCGTGGCGTGGCGTGCGAGTAGTTCGTGTCGTCGTCTTCGTTCCATCGATGGGTCACGAAGGTCCGCTGATACGTGTGCGAGTTGGTGATCGTGCGGAGCAGTTGCTTGAGGTCGAAGCCGCTCGCCACGAAGTCGCTCGTCAGCGCATCGAGCAGTTCCGGATTCGAGGGTGGATTGCTGAGTCGAATGTCGTCTACAGGGTCGATGATCCCCTTGCCATTCAAGTAGCTCCAATAGCGATTGGCGAGGCTCTTCGCGAAGTACGGGTTCTCTTTCGCGGTCAGCCACTGCGCCAACTTGACGCGCGGCACATCGCTGGAGAGATCGACTCCCTCAAGTTGGAACGGAAAGACGGCTGCGACGGTCTGACCGGTGCCAACGTGAGTCACCAGCGCCGGAGTCCGCATGTCGTAGATCACTTCTTCCTCGCCCTTCTTGCCACCCTTACGACCGACTCCGCCGAAGAACGACGACAGCTGGTAGTACTGCGTCTGCGTCCACTTCTCGAAGGGGTGATCGTGACATTGAGCGCAGACGAACCGCGTTCCGACGAAGACCTGTGTCATGTTTTCCATGACCTCACGCGGTTCGCGAGCGATGCGATAGTAATTGGCGGGCGGGTTTTCGAGCGTGCTGCCACTCGCTGTCATCAGGTCGAATACGAAGTCGTTGTAACGCTTGTTCGTCGCGACTCCTTCTCGAATCCAATTGCGGAACGCCCAGACACCTTGCTCATTGATGAACTTGCGATTTGAGAGCAGCAGGTCGCTCCACTTGAGCGTCCAGTGATCGACATAGGAAGGCGAAGCGAGCAGTTCCTCAATCTTCGCCGCGCGCTTCGTGCGCGAGTCGCGGGCATCATTCAAGAATGTTCGCGTTTGATCGGCCGTTGCGGGAAGGCCGGTCAAATCGAGCGACACGCGACGCAGGAGCTCGGCGTCCGTGCAGAGGCCCGCCGCTTGAATCTTCAGCTTCTTCAGCTTGTTGTTGACGTGCGTGTCGATGAAGTTGAACTCAGCCGAATCCTGCCACGCATAGCCTTCGCGCGTGCCGAGCACGATGATGGTGTTAGACGCATACGTCCCTTCATAGCGAACCAGTACCGAAGCTTCGCCGCGTCGCACCGCTTTGACTTGGCCCGTCCCACTGACGGTAGCCACTTCAAAGTTGCTGGTCTCGAAGATCGCATCGCGCGTCACGTCGCGCGACGAACCGTCGGCGAACGTCGCCACGACGAGCATCTGTTGACTGTAGCCCGACCGATCGAGAATCGGGTTCTTCGGCAGGATTTCCAATTTTGCGGGGCGAGGTGCTTCGCTGAACTTGCCGCCTTCCGCGATCCATTGGTGAATGACCTTGTAGGCCCGCGATTCCTCATCGAACAGGAAGCCCCCTTCGTGAGGCACACCTTGAGTCGGCTTGAGCAGCATCAGACTGTCGCTGGGATTCGCACGGTTGAAGCGGCGGCCAGAAACATCATCGACGAGTGCCCGATAGTCGTAGATCGGGTCGTACCCACGGAGACTCAGTTTGAAGCCCTTGCGTCCCGCTTGAGCACCGTGACATGTCCCCGCATTGCAGCCGACCTTGGCCATGATCGGTTCAACATCGCGCACAAAGTCGGTCTCACGCGGCGTGACATCTTTCACCTCGACCGGAACCTTGACCGTGTGGCCTCCCGCCGTCACGACCAACTCCGTCGAGCCAACGGCCACCGGCACCGCGTAGCCATCGCGATCAATCGCGATCTGCGGGCCTCCTGCCGTGCGCGTGGCGATGTCCGAGAGATCGACCGACTTACCATCGGCCGTTTGTCCGATCACGAGGACGTTGCGCGCATCGCGCCTGTCGCCGAGCGTCAGTCGCTCCGGGATCGTTTGAATCTTGACGATCGGTGGTGCGTCTTGAGCATTCGCTGCCGAAGCGATGAACAGACTGAGACTGGCGGCGAGAGCCGCCACAGACGATCCAAAAATCACAGCACGTTTCATTCGAGCAGCTCCAGTGAAAGACGGCGATCATTCGCCACTTCAATCGTATTCCGTTTGAATTCTTATCGTCGATAATTGACTTCGTTGAATCGGTTCGAGCGAGGTACGAATTACTTACCAGCCACAGCAGGGGTGATCGTGACGGGGACGAACTCTTTCACCAAGGCACCGGTCTCGGCATCGAACAATCTCACGATGCCATCAAATCCACCGGTCGCGACCTGTTTGCCATCGGGTCGGAAGGCAACGGCAAAGACTCCCACCGTGTGTCCCTTCAATTCATGCAGCGGCGCTTCGGTATCGGTCTTATAGATGCGAGCCGCACCGCTGGTGGCATTGCTGCTCCCGACGACGAATCGGCTGCCATCAGCATTGAAGTTGACACTCACCACACGGCCCGGCAGTTTCGTGTAGCTGCGCAGCCGGTTGAAGTCATCACCAATTTGGCGTGCTTGTGTGCGGAAGATTTTGTAGAGCTTCGGTTCACCGTCGGCACCGCCGATCAGCAGTTGCTCTTCTTTCGGATGACGTTGCACGACGATCACGCCCCCCTTCAGGGCACCGGGCGTGATGCTCGTGATGTTATCGACGAACTGTGACGTTTTGAGTTCCGTTAACTTCATGGACATGTCGCGGCTAACACTGATGACGTGATCGTTCTTCAGTGAGAAGGCGGTGCCATAGACGAGGTCGGAGTGAGCGTCCATCGACATCACCTGTTTGCCATCGGCGACTTGAATCGCCCGGACGCGGTTGTCGAACGTTCCGAATGACAGCAGCGATCCGTCGTCGTTGAAGCAGGCTCCGTAGAGCGTGTCGAACCCGACCGTGTCGGATCGCAGTAGCTCCCGCTTCGCGATGTCCCAGAACTGAATTTCTCCAAACAGCGACGGCGCTCCGCCAGCAGCGGCGAGCTTTGTTCCATCCGGTGAGAACCGAATGGAGTTGATCCTCGGCGAGCGACCGATCAAACGTCCTGCTGGCTCACTGCCATCGGCCTTGTGCAACACGACTTCGTGATCGCCCGAGACCGCCAACAGTGTGCTGTCGGGAGAGAACGCCAAGGCCGTGATGACGGGAGAGGCCGTGTAAACCGGCGGCTTCGTGGAGGAGACATCATCTTTGGCAGCGGCCGGTGTGTCGTCGGCCCCCCCTTGCGCGATCCAGTTGCGGATCGTCTCGATCTGCTTAGCCGAAAGGGGATCGGCGTTGAGCGGCATCTCGGGCTTCTCACCCGAAATCTGCTTCACGATCAAACTTTCATCGGGCTTTCCCGCGAGGAAAGTCGCGCCGCCGTCGCCGCCCTTGAAGAAGGTCTCAAACGAGATCAACTGGAGGTTGCCCCCTTGTTTCGACGGCTGATGGCAGCCCGAGCAGTGTCGTTGAAGAATCGGTCGCACGTGACGGTAAAAGCTGACTTTGACCGGTTGTTCGGGCTTCGCGTCCTCGGCTGCTGCCGCACGACCTGAAACCAAGCCGGGTGAGACGAGCACAGCAAACGACAACAAACTCGCGAGCAACAAACGTGGCAGCATCATCGAGATTCCCGGAGGCAGAGTTCAGGTGGGCCAACAGCAGGCGGGGCAATCCAAGGCGGTTGCATCAAAGATAGCCGGTCAGTGACAGCGGCGTAAAGCAGCCCAGCCAGATTGTGCAGGGCTGTTCCCATAGAAGTTGCGCATGTTCTTGAGTCGCGAAGCGACGTTAGAGGAAGTAGTCAAACGTGGGCGTTGAGCCGCGAAGCGGCGGCAGCAGCGCTGGGTCTCGAATCTGCCGCCGCTTCGCGGCTGATTCCGATCAATCTCGCCCGAATCCTTGGGCTGACGCCCGAGGCTATTTGCTGCCGTCGCTTCGCGACTCCGAAATGCGCAACTTCTCAACTCACGGTGCGGGTGACTAAAGTTAAGGACCGGCGCATCAACAACTGGCGGTAATAATCTGATGATCCCGGCTCACCAAACTCCGACAGTGATTGATGTGCCGATCCTAAGGACTTGTCCAAGAACAACACCGTAGGAGGGGCACTCTTGCCCGTCCGGTTTTCGCTCGAACGCCACAGAGTGCCGAAGGCAGGACGGGCAAGAGTGCCCCTCCTACAAATCACGGTTTTGTTCTTGGACGAGTTCTAACAGCCCGTTGAAAAAGCGAGGTTTGGGGACGTGATCGGTTGGTGGGGGAGTTTGGCGGCGAGGTTCGAGTGGAAGGTCATGCGGTGTGAGCGAGCG
>JAYTXB010000676.1:0-1838 GCA_043743205.1 Schlesneria sp. | reverse complement strand
CTCGACAAGTTGGGCGAGTACCGCAAGTTCACCGAATCGTCGTTCCTCGTCGATGTCCAACGCTGGGCCGACGCGACCGATCCCGCGTTGAAGGAACTCGGTGGACGCTGGCAACAGATTCTGCGACGCGAAGTGCAATGGAAAATGGCCTGCGAGCGAACGCTCAACTTCCACTCGGGGAGCGCCGAACGAACGTCGATTATTTCTGAACCCGATCTCGTCCTGAAGCGGATCCGCGAGCGATTGCCCGCCGAAGTGAAGGATATCCCGCTCAACATCGACGTGGCCAAACACTATCACCGCCCGAGCGGTCGCCTCCCCGCAGGCGGTCAAAATTATCTGCTCGACCCGGCCGTCGGCACCCCGCAAGAGCTGTCCGACGACGACCTCTTCCGCGCCCTGCCAATCAGTTTCTGCGTCTTCCGCATCTACTCAAAAGACCACCGCCACGACAGCACGCTCAACACCGCGCTCAACGCCGTCCTCGGAGAAGCGAGCGACGCGAAGACCAATATGTAGCGAGGCCGAAACTCAACGATGTTTATCACGATCATCAGCAGACTGCGTCGGCTCACCTACTGGCAATGGGCGAAGGTGGGTATCGCGGCAATCGCGATCGGTTTGACTTTCGAGATGTGGGGATGGCACCGTTCGTCGATGGCGTACCGCCGGCTCACGGAACGTCATCCGCAGCTCTCCGAGAAGGTCTCGCTGGTGCCGAAGTGGCTCCGCCTCCCGGAACCGAAATGGTCACAGTGGTATACGAAGCGGCCGACAGGATTCTTTTTGAATTACCACCGCATCGACGACGGAGTGCTCCGGGATCTTCAGTCGTTGCCGACAATCCGTTCTCTCAATATCTTTGAGAATGATCCGTTTGGCGGGTCGCAAGGGCGGACGAGTGTTCCTACTGACGCTCCCGATTTGAGCGATGCCGTTCGGCGCATCGCGCAGCTCAGACAACTCAAATGGATCAATTTCAATGGTCCGTCTGTGTCAGAGATTGACTTGGAACACTTGGCGCAACTGCGGCAGTTGCAGGAGTTGTGTCTCGGCGGTTCGAGGTTGAATGACCTGCATGCGCTGCCTCGCTTCCAAAAGTTGAAAGGATTGATGCTGAGTTGCGATTCGATCACTGGAACCGGGTGGAAGCACGTGTCTCAATTGCCCGATCTTGAACAGTTGAGTCTCTTCGGAACGACCATACGTACCCCAGACTTCAAGCATCTCGGACCTTGTCGAAAGCTGACGTCTCTTGTACTTGCCCGGACACCCATCTCTTCCGACTGCTGGCCGGTCATCGCGCAATTGGATCGCCTTGAAGAATTACAAGTCGTTCAAGTTGTGATTGCTGACCCCGAGAAGAGCCAACTTCCCCAACTCCCACGTCTCAAGAGGCTTGTTTTTCGCCATACGAATGTCAGTGACGAGTCGTTGGTCGGCCTTGCCAGTTGTCCGCGTTTGACGGAATTGATTCTGGTGAAGACGCCCATCACGGATGCAGCCATTCCGTACCTCGTGAACATACCGAATCTCAAGACGATCGACTTGCGGTGGACGAGCATCACGAAGACCGGGTGTGATGACTTCGCCCGCGCGTGTCCGAACGTCACGCTGAGATGGGAGGAAGCCCATGCCGAGGACTCAGAGCCACCGCAGGCTGTCGATCAGCCGCAATAGTGTGCCGATTCCCAACTCACACGACGATCCGACTTCGGCAGCGTTTGCCGACAAAGGTGGCCGGGATTCAATTTGGATTGCTCGGCTGATGGACTCGTCCGAAGATGCCAGTCGATCCGAATCGAGGGACCGTGCCGCGCGGAGTGGTCGCGCGTGCG
>JAYTXB010000675.1:0-5209 GCA_043743205.1 Schlesneria sp. | reverse complement strand
GAGATCAGCCGGAACGCGCTCGCGTCCGGTTCGTAATTCAATCGTCTCTCGAACCGGACGCGAGCGCGTTCCGGCTAATGGGGTGAGCCTCATTCTCCGCCGCGCGAGGTATAAATAGCTCCCTCATTCCAGGACTGAGATTCTCTATCCAGCAAACCGGTCCATTCCCGCCGCACGAGGCAGGAGTCGGCGGAACGCACTCTCTTCCCCGATGCAGTACTCGGCCATTTCCACTTGGCCGCCTCGATTTTGCATTGACCACGGATTGAGTGAACGTGGCCATCTGGTATTGTTATCGCCCCCGGAGTGCTTCAGTCAGCCTCCGTCACCCAGTTCGAGTGACGCGATGGGGACCGTTCAACACGTTTTAAAAGGAGACCGCCATGGGCAAGGGAAACAACAGCCAGAAGAACGACAAGAAGAACAAGAAGGACAAGAAGGACGTCAAGAAGCCCGAGATCAAGTCGATCGTGAAAAAGGATTGAAGCAGGCTTGGCTCTCCGCTTCACTCGCCCAATTTCGCAGCGAGCTGCCGGAGCGGTCGAGTTCATGGAGCGGCTCTGGGTGCCTGACCTGATCACCTTCAAGCCGGTTGGTTGGGGGCGTTGTTCTCTAACTGACTACGCCCAGCTTTGGACATCTTGTGTCTCCTGTTTGCCCTGCGGCGTCTTGAAGAGACGCCGCAGGCGTTTTCAGACTCTGCATTTGCCCGGTCTCACTGTGAGCAGTGAAGACCGCTCGGTCGCACCATCTATGCCGCTTCTGCTCGCATTGACGATGCTGAGTTGCGAGGGCGATGTGGCTCAAGTCTGCGTCGAGGAAATTCGATGAAGCCCCGAGACGGTGTGGTGATCGGAGTTGTCTCGACGGTGAGTGCCTGTCCAAGCACTCGTTCGAGGAACTTCCCGTCTCGGCCGATGACGGTGTCAAGACGGCTCGAAAGGGTCGTCGTAACAAGACACGAAGTTGATCGGGAACAAGTCCTCAGTCACAGCGGACGCGACAGAAGATGGCCAACACGAAGCCGACCGATCAGTTGACCACCACCGAAACGGTATCCGGGTTGGCAGTGTCGTTGTTGTTTTGGAGTTGTTTGCTGTTGGCGGCCGGACTGTTTGCCTCTGTCGCGCTGGCACCCAAGTTGGCCGAGTTGTTGCGACTGCGAGACCTTTACACCGTCAAACATCTCCAGTTGGTCGCCATGGAGCAGCAGAATGAGCAGCTCAAACAAGTCGTCCAAGCGATTCAATACGACCCGGACTTTGCCACGGAAATGACGCGGATCGAGTTCGATGCCGTGCGGCCCGATGAAGAGATCATCCCCGTCGCCGCGAGCCTTAAGCTGGAGACTCGCGAGATCGAGACTCCGCGCTCCCAGCCGACACTACCGCGGGCCTGGTTCCGACCGTGGATCGCACTCTTGTCGGAAAACGCGCCGCTGCGTGCCAAGCTCCTCGGTACGGCGGCGCTGTTGGTCGTGATCTCATTCACATGGTTCCAACCCGCCTCGGCCGAACGATTTGAACGACAGGCCAAGCCCGTCGTCACCGCATGGCAGTTGCTCCGCAGCCGGTACGTTGGACCGTCGTAACAATCGCCGCCCAAAACCGATGGTGCCGGGCCGCATCCTCGATCGGCCCTCGCGTCCGTCACGACCGTGATCGTCGCGGTGACCCGCGCGCCGGAGACTTGGTGCCCTCAATTTGCTTGATCGGACAGGCCACCCGACGACGATGAGCAACGTGCGCTGAAGTCTGAGATCGTTCGTGAGGTACCAGCATGTCCAGATCCGTCTCCACCAACTTCGACTTGATTCGCGAGTTGCGATTGCGACAGTGGGCGCGAGGTCACTACGTCTCTCTCGCCGGTCGATCGTCCTCGTGGCATCCGATCGTGCTGGATGAGATGCGTCGCCGCGACGAAGAGCTTTTGGAAGCAGGTATTCTCGACCGAGCAACCGGTTCGATGTTCGTACCGCTCGCCCCGAACGATCTGCGAGAACTGGCTGCTGCGTCGTGAGACCGGTCGGACTCAAGCAGAAATCTCTCCTACGGCAAACACTTACTCGGAGAGCAGCGGCTGAATTTGGTAGATGTCGATCTGCTCCGTTTCATCTCCCGTCATCCAAGCCCAGCGAAATTTGGTGGCCGGGTGCATCCAGACCTCGTCGCGTGTCGCGAACCAGCGCGGCACGACGACGTACTCGGCACCGCTCGCGTTCAATTTCGTCAGGCCCACGTTGTTCCACCCGTACAGTTTGAGCGACGGCTGGGCGATGCCATTGATCTGCTTCGCACCGGCGGGATCGAACTGTTCGAGGCCCGCTTTGATCTCCGAGAACGACTGCGGGAAGAATCCCGAGTAACCGTTGACCAGCGGATGACGGTGAAACGTGGACCAGTACATCCACTCGGTTGTCTCCAGATAATTCCGGACGGTGTACCCCGTCGGGAATGGCAGGCAGGCAATCGGCTGTTCCGACGGGGGGACATCGCGCAGCCACATCACCCACACCGGCAGATCGCGCGCGGAACGACATTCATGCAGTGCTTGGTTTGGCGGCACGACTTCCAGCGTCACGATCAAACTGACCGCGAAGAACGGCACGCGCCACAGCCAATACCGTGTTGTCGATCGTGATGAGCAGGTCACGACGGCAGGCGGACTCGGCACCGCAGTATCCTCGTTGATGCTGTTCGGATCGACCGACGTTTCCTCGGGCGCGACCGTGCGCTGCCAACGTTGCGGGTCGAGTAACGCGATCGCTTCGAGACTCAACCAGACGGCGGCCAATTGCACGAACAACACAAACCGAAACGGACTGCGGATCAGCGAGAAGCCCGGTACGAACCGCTGCAACCATTCGTAAGGCGACTCACCAGCCAGTCCCCACGGCAGGTATTCGGCGAAGCGATAGGTTGGGCCGAGCGACAGACCGAACGCGATCAGGCCGAATGCCGTCGCAAACAACCCCCAGCGTCGTCGCCCGCGCGTGGTCAGTGCCGCGATCAAACCGATCGGCGCGAGCAACAACTTCAAGCCGCCGCCGCCGAGCGGCCAGACATCGCGCCGAGGCTCTTCGGGATGTTCAAGTCCCGGCACGAACCCCGGCCATGGCGTGTCGGTCAGATCGCGCGGATGAGCCGACAGACTGATGATTAAACTCCCGTCGCGCTGCCACGTGTGGGACTTCGAGAGCGACCGTTGGATCGACGCGATCGGCAGGATCATCACTCCCGCGACCACACTCGCCACTAAGAGGTCTCGCCAAAAACGCAGCCTCAGCAACCGCCCGTTCCACAACGTGACCGACGCCGGGATCAAGATCAGCGCGAGGAACAGACCCCAGTAATTGCACATCCAATACGTCAGACCGAACGCACCACCGAGTCTCACACCGACGTGATTCAGTCCGTGCCACCCAGTGGAACGAGTCGAGAGACGCACTTCGTCGTTGAGAGCAGGAGACAGACATCGCTCAGGCTCGAACAGCTCCCACAACGCCGACACAGTCCAGACGATTCCGAACACCGTCGTGAGCTGTACCACTCCGAGTTGCCACCAGACGAACGGCAACAGCTCGCACATCACACCGCCACAACACGCCAACCACGGGCGATGGCCGACTCGCCGCAGCAATCGCTCGGCGGTCCAACCGTTGAGCGTCAGGATCAAGAGTTGATAGACGTTGTAAGCCAGCACGCGATTTCCCGTGAGCCAGACGAGCGGCGCGACGACGAGCATCGTCGGTTGAGCTTCCGAGAACGCGAACGTGCCGCGCGTCGGATGAAAGATTGGCGCAGTCCAGTACCCCCGAAAGCCGTTCGCCGCCCGATCCGCGTTCCACCACAGCGTCCACAGGTTGAGCAACGGCACGGTCGCTTCGGATTCGCACCCGTAAGGAATGTGCGAACAGAGCCACATCACCAACGGCCGTGTCGCCACCAGCGCAAGCACCAAATACAGCACGAACAGCAACCTGCTCCGTCCGCGTGATGTCGCCGCGATTCGTCGCGTCGCCCCAATGATGTTCCGACAGACAGTCCGCATCAGCAGTTGGCTCACCCAAGATTCCCGTCGTAGTTGATCTCGACTCGTCTCTCGTCCAAGTTAACCCGTGTGTGCCGCGCGAGTGGCATACTCATCATCCACCGAACCCAGCCGGAGCTCACGTCGAGTTGAACCGATTGTTATCCAATTGCGTGTGACTGGCGTTCACAAGTTGAACTGCGTCCGAAACGTCAGAATATCGACAGGAGTTTCCGAAAGCTTAGGCCATTTCTCGCGGTGTGTCGGTCGATCTCCCGGATCGCTGCACCAATCAATCAGTTGCCCTTTGCTGTCGTAGATATAGGCGGGCTCGGATGAGGGAAATGCGAATAGCGGTGACTTGCCGCCACGGAAACCTTGAAGTTCATAGTACGGACCATCTTGATGAGCAATCCGATAGATGAGCCGAGGCTCACCAAACCGTTGCAGGTGTTGAGTCAATGTGCGAACCCCATTCGGCTGAATTTGAGCGGCATACCGGACTTCGCCGATCACCAACGTGGAGCCAATGAGCAGCAGGACGACGAGTGGGGCAATCTTCTTTGTCATGGCTGAGTTCTCCATCCTCCAAGGCGAAGAACCCGGGGCCTCACGGCACCCGGCTCACCTCGATCATCAGTTTGTCACAGCCAGTTGTTAATGCGCCGGTTCCAAGTTCACTCCAACACCGCTTCACCGATCGCAGCGATGCCGTTCCACGCACTCTCGATCCACTTCAACGCCCAATCCCGGCAACGTGGTGAGTGTCGTGAGCGGCCCTTCGATCACGAGCGGGTTCCGGGCGATCGAGACCTCGTGGTAGTCCGGTCCCAGCACGTCGCCGGGGAAACGTTCGACCTGCATGTTCGGCGTCGAGACGATGAAGTGCAGCATCGCGGCCGTCCCGACATCCCACTCCAAGTTCGAGCCAATCGAACACGCGATCCCATGTTGTGCGGCGAGGTCTGCGATCTCGCGGCTCTTCCGGATTCCGCCGTTCTTGCCCGGATAGAGGCTGATCGCATCGCAGCATTCGTGACGAATCAGTTCCTGCGCGTGGACCAAGTCGAAGCAACTTTCGTCGGCGAGAATCGTCGCGCCGGTCTCGCCGCGCACACGTGCCAGCCCCGTGTAGTCGCCCGGTGGGATCGGTTGTTCGACCAGCGACAAGTTGCAGTCA
>JAYTXB010000674.1:0-8663 GCA_043743205.1 Schlesneria sp. | reverse complement strand
GACCGCTACTTCTATGGCGACGATGGTCAATCGTTGGGGACGCTCGACACGCGACTCGATACGGGACCGATGTCGCGCATTGGTCTCGTCGATGAATGGCTCGGCGTGGACGCAGCGCTCGATTCGTCCGAACCAGCCAGCTTCTGGACGATGCCGATTCAAACCGTGAGCCAATCGGAGAGCGGCTTTGAATTGGTCCATCAAAGCTGCGCGGTCATCCCGCACTGGCAGTTCCAAGTCCCCGAAGACGGCTGTTGGCGTGTCAGACTCTCGTTGTCGTTCGATACCTCAGCGACCCAGGCCCGCGCACTGGCCGAACGCGCGATCGGTCAGCGCCCAACGGTCGATGCCACGCGGTGAGGGCGTCGGGAGTGAAACGTAGGCTGGACGCCTCGTCCGTCCGTATTGATCTCGTCCTCCCGCTGTTTCACCGAGGACGGACGTGCTGTCACCGAGCGGCGGACGGACGAGGCGTCCATCCTACGGAGCAAACGCGCTGCCTTGCCGATCGCCTGACTTCCCGTCGATGCGCAGGACGACATCGTCCGCGGTGAAGCGGACCTTGGGCTGAGTCGCATATTTGTCGTCCGCTGCGCGATAGCCAGCAACGCAAGCCACCACCGTGAGGTAGCCGAGATCGTTCAAACCGAGAACCTCGTCGTACTTGGCCGGTTCGATCCCTTCCATCGGGCAGGTGTCGATTCCGAGCATCGCGGCGGTGGCCATGAACTGGCCGAGAGCGATGTACGCCTGAAGACTCGCCCAACGATTCACATCGACTTTGCCGTTCAACAACCCGCCGACCATCATGCGGCGGAAGCCAGCCAGTCCGCCCACCGATCCGCCGCGCACCTCGACGATCCGCGCGAGGTACTTGTCGATGTCGGCCTCCGACAGCTCGCGTCGAACCGCGAAGACCACCACGTGCGAGGCTTCGACGACTTGTGTCTGCCCCCACGAAATCGGCGGCAACTTGGCCTTCGTCGCGGGATCAGTGATGACGACAAACTTCCACGGCTGCAATCCGTACGACGACGGCGTCAGCACGAGCGACGCTTCGAGTGTGGACCAGTCCTCAGCGGAGATGGTCTTCGTCGCGTCAAACTTTTTCGTGGCATAGCGCCACTGCAATTGATTCAGCACGGTTTCACAATTGACGGATGCGGGGTTGAGAAGAGACATGCTGAGCGAGTTCCTAATTGTGGAATGAATGAGATCGAGCGACTTTTTCGCGGGGCGGCGAAGGCTAGGCGCGAGGCGATACTGCGGCAACTCGACCCGACGAATTGGCTTGTTCGTGACGAGCAAAGCCGAAGGTTGCACCAGCCCGTGCGACTCATCATTCCCTAGGGAACAGCGGGTGCAATAACTTCCAGAACTCAACAAGTGGCTCGTTTAACCGCGTGGGCAACGCCCCACGCGGCGATGGAGTAGCAGTTTGCAACATCGCCCGACGCGAGGGGCGTTGCCCACGCGGTTAAACTCACTTTCCAGATCGGGAAGTTATCGCGGCCCCGTTCCTAGGGAGGAACTTTTCGCCGCGAGCCTTACCGAACGTCATTCGCCAACGCCCCTGATCCCCCTGCCGTCGCGGCTTCCCCCCTTCCTCAACCGCCGCTAGAATCCCGCACCCAACTGGCTGGGACTGAACGGCCTTACTGACGACGCATTTAAAAAGGAGTTCTCTGTGTCCGTCCGAACTTTTTGCCTGATTTGTACGGTCGGCTTGCTGTGTGCGCCAACCGCGAATGCTCAGTCCGAGGCCCGGATCAAGATCATCCAGCCGGGGATCAGCCGCCTCGAAGAAGACCTGAAGTATCTCGTCGAACTCAGTCCGACTCCTGCTCTCAAGAAGCAGTGGAAGACGCTGAAGGATCTGATCGACAGCTTTGCCGTAGGCCTCGACTCCGAAAAGCCGATCCGGATTGATCTGGTCTTCGGCAAGCAGAGTCTGGGCTACGAGTCTCACTTCCCCGTGACGAAGCTCGAAGGCAAGGGCGGCTTCCTCCAGAACATCGGTGACCTCGGCTACAAGAACAAAAAAGAGGCTCCTGGGCTATTCGAGTTGACCGAGGGAGCCAAGGGGGCTGCCAAGCGACTTGGTTATTTGCGCGATGCCAACAAGTACGGTTCAATCGCTCCGCTGAAGGAAGCCGTCCCAGCCAATCTGGTACACCCGATCACGGACGCGCTCAAGGCGTACCTCGCGAAGGGCTACGATGTCGCCGCCGAGTTGAAGAACGATCCCGCAGATCAGAAGGGGCTGGCCGATCGGTTGGCCAACTTCAAACAACTGCGCAATCAGCTCGAAGCGGGGATCAAGTTCAAGCGCGATGAAAACAAGAACACGTTCGAGTTGCGCAAGCTCTCGGTCGTGCAGAATTTGGATGAGGCCGAGCGGTTTCTCGTCGAGACCGAGTTGCTGACGATGAACTGGATCACGGATGTCGCGGGCAAAGAGGGACGCGGTGAACTCAGCTTCGCCGCGATCCCCAACACCGGACTGCACGCCAGTGCCGCGCTGCTCGGTGCCAAGGCGAGTCACTTTGCCAACGTAAAGTCTCCCGCGAAATCGGTGGCAACGGGGCGAATCAACTTCGCCATTGATCCTCTTCGCTCCGGACACCTCCAAAATTTCTACAAGGCCTTCCGCCCGGTACTGGCGACGCGACTGGATGGTGTGGCTTCGCTGAAGGACGCCGATCAAAAGACCGCTGCGAAACAAGCCGGTGACTTGTTGATCGACATGCTCGACACCGGCATTGCTGTGGGAGCGATCGACGGTTGCATGGACTTGGCCGAATTGGGCGACGGCAAGCACTCGTTCCTGTGCGGCATTCGATCGGTCGATGGAAAAGTAGCCGATCAAATCCTCAGCCTGTTCCCCAAAATGTCGCCAGGGCATGAACTGACACTCAACGTCGCCACCGTTGCCGAGACAGCTCTGCACACGTTGAAGATTCCCGCCTCGTTGGTCGCTCGGTTCCAAAAGTTCTTCCCCGGCGAGACGCTGCTGTTCGTGGCCACGTCCAAAGATGCGGTCTGGTTGGCCATCGGTCCCAACGCTCAAGCCGATCTCACCGCAGCCATCACCGCGGCGGCTAGCCCGGCTCCCGAAATGCCCGACACCACGATCGGATTGTTCTCGGCCAACATGACGAAGTTCGTCGCCTTCTACGACGCGGTCTCTCCGGAGCAAGGCGAGACCAAGGGACCGAAGACTACCGAACAGAAGGAACGCGAAAAGATTCGCAACCTAGCCGAGCAAGCTGTTGCCGGTTGTGAACCTCGTTTGACCAGCATTCTGAAAAGAAACGGTAACGTCATTGAAGGGACGCTGGTCGTCTCCGAGTGTGCGTTGAAGTTCGTCGGTACCATGATCGCCGACTTCGCCAAGACGATGGAGTGACGGCGAGCGGATAGGTTGCCCGATGCCACTGGTTCTCACGCTGCGCGAGTCACCATCGCTCCCCATTGAAGTCGATGCCGTCCGGTGTGAGGTCGTTCGCGAGCAAACGGCAGAACAAGTGGGAGCGACGCTCATCCAGCACGGCAACTGCCGCGCACCACTGGCCGAATTCTTCGATGTCTCCGGTTCCGCGCGTGTCGATCAACGGGTCGTCTGGGTGGGAGACTGCTCGCGCGTGAAGCGGATCGGCGAGGGACATGCCGTTGGGCAGATGCTCATCGAAGGCCACGCGGGGATGCACCTCGGAGCGGAGATGTCCGGCGGTGAGATCACCGTGCGTGGCAATGTCGCCGACTGGGCGGGGGCACACCTGCGCGGCGGTCGCTTGCGAATCGAAGGGAACGCCGGGAACTGTCTCGGCGCGGCCTATCGCGGTGCGACGCGCGGCATGACGGGCGGCGAGATTCTCGTGACGGGATCGGCGGGCGACGAGTTGGGGACGGCGATGAGGCGCGGCCTGATTGCAGTGGCTGGCCCCGTTGGACACGCGGCTGGATTTGGAATGATCGCCGGTTCGTTGTTGTTGTTTGATCGGGTTGGTCGTCATGTTGGCGCGGGGATGAAGCGTGGCTCAATCACGCTGTTCTCGACGACTCAGTCACCTGAACTGCTGCCCACGTTCCATCACGCGGGCATCGAACAACCGACCTTCCTCAGAATCTATCTGCGGCATCTCGAACGTCTTGGCTTCGCGTTTCCGCCCGGATGCGTCACGGCCAACTATGACCGCTACAGCGGCGACCTGATCGAACTCGGCAAGGGCGAAATCTTGGTTCGTCGGTGTGAATGACGACGAGGCTTACTGTAGTCCTGTCGCTCCACCGGCAGGACTGCGGCATCCGCTAGCCAGACTTTGCAAGGTGGCCAGTGACCCGTTGTCTGGTCTCCGTTTGCGACCGTCCCGTTGGCGGAGCGACGGGACTTCAGTAAGTATTGCCCTATTCCACCGACGTGTTTTACGTCACCAGCGGCTCGATTGGCTTGCCGATAATCACGCGGTGCGGGCGGCCAAGGGGATCGTGAATTTCGGTGTCGTGCGGGACGCCGAGCAGCGTGTAGATCGTCGCGGCGAGGTCTTCTGGTGTCACCGCATCGCGGCTCGGATAAGCCGCGTCCTTGTCCGACGCCCCGAACATCAGTCCCGCCGGTACGCCCGCCCCCGCAAACTGCACCGAGTAACAATAGGGCCAGTGATCGCGTCCGTTGGCGGCGGCTCCCGCGTTGGAAGTCACATAGCCCAGCTTGGGCGTCCGGCCGAACTCACTCATCACCACGAGTAACGTGTCCTGCAATAGTCCGCGTTGAACCAGTTCTTCCAGCAATGCCGAGAACGCCCGGTCGAACGGCGGAAGCAGCGACTTCTTGAGCAGCGGGAAGTGTTCGCGGTGCGTGTCCCAGGCTTGGTCGATGCGGCGTCCACTGACGAGCGTGATGAGTGGAACACCCGCTTCAATCAGCCGCCGCGCGAGCAACATGCTTTGTCCCAGATGCGGTAGCCCTCCAAACTTGCGGGCCTCCAAACTGCGGTCGCTGCCGGGATCGAGGCCATAGCGTTCGCGAACCGATTGTGGCTCGCGGCTGAGGTCGAAGGCTTCGCGCACGCGCGACGACGTGAGCATCGCCACCGCCTTCTGCTGGAACTGGTCCATCCGCGTGACGGCAGGATCGTCACCGAGACGCCCGAGCGAACGATCCAAGTTGGACAGTAAGGCCTCGCGCCGTTGGAGTCGATTCAGCGAGAGCGTCGGCTGCGGTGTGAGACCCGGTGTGCGATAGCCGCGCAGGCTGGGATCGCCCGTCACGAACGGATCGTGAGCACCGCCGAGGAACCCTGCTTGCTCACCGGGAATGTCGAAGTTGTTGTTCGACATAATCTCGGGAATGTGAACGAAGCTCGGCAAGTTGTCGGTCGCGGGACGGAGCTTCGACATCACCGACCCGAACGGCGGAAAGTTCGTGGCGGAGTCCGAAACGATGAGTCGCCCCTGATCGACGGGATGCCGACCGGTCAGCGCGTAGTACGCTCCCGCGTTGTGATCGGTGATGCCGTGCGTCACCGAACAGACTTGGGCGAGGTGGTGCCAGTGCCGCGCGGTGAGTGGCAGATGTTCACACAACGACACGCCCGGTGTTTGAGTGGGGATCGGTTTGAACTCACCGCGCACTTGCGACGGCGCGTTCGGCTTCATGTCCCACAGGTCGATGTGCGACGGCCCTCCTTCGAGGAAGACGATCAGACACGACTTGGCTCGCCCGCGCGGAATCTTCGCATCGCTGGCAGCCGCTCGTCCGGCCAGCAACGCGGGGAGCGTGAGTCCCACCGGCAAGAGCGATCCCAATCGCAGCACGTCGCGTCGCGAGGCTCGATCGCACAATTGCCACGGAGATGAGAACGGGAGCATGGGAAGACTCACTGTGGGACGTGTTCGTGGTTTTGTGTTGGCTCGCTCGGACGGCTTGAACCGCGATCTGATCGAACGAGTTGTCGTGAAATTGGTTTTGAGCCGGCGATACCTGCGACCGCCTTCATCCGTGCCCCGGCTTTGCCATCCGTGCGAGATCTCTTCTCTTGAACAGGAATGAATCGCACGGATGGCAAAGCCGGGGCACGGATGAAGGCGAAAACGGGATGCGCGGAAACTAAGGCGAGTGGCAAGTGAGAATTTACCGTAGACCGGACGCCTACGTCCGGTCTTTTTGAGCCGACCGGACGTAGGCGTCCGGTCTACGGCAGAGATGCAAACTCCTGCCGCTCGCGTAATGTCACTTTGGAAGTTTGGTCACGCCAATATTTCGCGGATCGGTGCGCCGTGATCGATGTCGAGTCGCTTGCGGCCGGGGACTTCGAGGCGGCGGGAGTCGAGGCCGAGTTGATGCAGGATCGTGGCGTGGATGTCCGTGACGTAGTGTCGGTTCTCGACGGCATGAAAGCCAATCTCGTCGGTCGCGCCATGAACGATCCCGCCCTTGATCCCACCACCCGCCATCCAAACGGAGAAGCCGTAAATGTGATGGTCGCGTCCGTCTGAACCCTGCGTCCCCGGCGTTCGACCGAACTCACTGGCGAAGAGCACGATCGTCGAATCGAGCAGCCCGCGCTGCTTGAGGTCTTTGAGCAACCCGGCGATTGGCTTATCGACCGCTTTGAAGTTCTTCTCATGGTTCGCCTTCAAGCCGCCGTGAGCATCCCAGACACCGGCACCTCCCGCACCATGCTGCACTTGGATGAAGCGGACGCCGCGTTCGATGAACCGCCGCGTGGCGAGCATCTGCATTCCGAAGTCGCGCGTGGCGGGATCGTCGAGTCCATAGAGTTGCTGCGTCGCTTGAGTCTCGATGTTGAGGTTCAACACGTCGGGGACCGAGGTCTGCATTCGGAAGGCGAGTTCGTAGGCTTTGATCCGCGCGGCCAGAGCCGGATCGTTCGGGTACTCGACTCCCTTCAAGCGGTTCAGCCCGCCGACCAAGTCGAAGCCGATTTGCTGTTCCTCACGGCTGAGTCCTCCCGCCGACTTGCCGAAGTCGAGCGGGTTGTTCGGATCGACGCGAATCGGGATCGCATCGTGAGCGGGTCCGAGATAGTGCCCGTCCTTCGCGTTCCAGTATTCGCGGTTCCCCATGGAAATGAACTGCGGCAGGTTGTCGTTGAGCGAACCGAGTCCGTAATGCACCCACGCGCCGAGCGTCGGGTATTCCCCATCGAGCATGTGACGCCCCGAATGAAACTGCGTCTGGGCACCGTGATTGTCGTCCGTCGTGAACATCGAACGGACAACCGCGATGTCGTCGATGCAACTGCCGATGTGCGGCACCCAGTCACTCAGCTCGATCCCGGCCTCACCGTACTTTCGATGCCCGACCTGCAACGGATAGAGCTTGTTGCGTTGCTGTCCATTGGCATCGTTCACCACGGTGACGCGAGCCAGCTTGAGCTTCTCTGGATTCTGAGTCTCCTTGTGCGGAGTCTCATTGATCGACTTGCCGCCGTACTTGGTTAGCTCGGGCTTCGGATCGAAGCTCTCCATGTGGGAGACACCGCCGTTCATGAACAGCCAGACCACATTCTTGGCCTGCGGAGCGAAGTGAGCGCGACCATCGGGCGGCATCCATTCGGCGGGAGCCTCCCCCCGCGCGACGCCATCCCGCGCCAACATCGCACCCAGCGCGAGGCCCGTGAAGCCCATGCCGACATCCGACAAGAAGGCTCGTCGATGAATGCCGCGTCCTTCACTCACGCTGGAACAAGCACACGAGTTTTGAGATTGCTGCTGAGTCTGCTCGCTCACGATGGCCCCTCCACTTGCGGTTCCGACCAGTCCTCAATCTTCAGCCCGGCGACCTGTTTAAAGTCGATCCGATTGCGCGTGACGAGCGTCGCGTCGAACTCCAAACAGATCGCCGCGATGGCGAGATCCATCCGGCCAAGTCGTCGGTAAGTTTTTCGTAGTTCATCAAACCGCTGCATGGCGTCTGGCGAGAATGGGATCAAGTCGAGCAACTTAAAATGTTGCACGGCTCGATACATCCCGGCGTAGGCGCGGGTCAGTCTTTCTGCGGTTCCCGATTGGCGAAGTCGCGTGTACCAACCGGACAGTTCCTCTTCGATCGTGATCATCGAAATCGCAACATCCGCACCGCCGTGTTCGCGGACACGCCGAACGACTTCAATGTGACCGAGCATGTACAGCGTGAAATGGTCCGAATCGAGAATGATCATGGGCTAGTCCACCAAGGCATCAAGTTCGCGGTTTCTCTGCTCACGGTAGGTCTTCATGTGTTCGATGACCTCGGCATAGTCCGGGTCGTCTTTGAACATCCCGGCACAGGCCGCCCACGGATGAGGTTCGTTCTGAAGGGTTGGCTTGGGAGTCGGTTGCCACGGGGTCTCGCTGCGAACGGGGACTTCGAGGCTCACGAATTCCTGCTCGGCGAACTGCTCGGTCAATTGGTCGCGCAGAGTGGCGAGAGCAGCATCTCGTGTGGGGCCGATGACGCTCAGCAGGGGTGGCGAAATTGTCTTGGCACAAAAACCGGTGTCCTTCATTTTTTGAACGACGACAGAAACTTGCATCGGCATCTCCTCTCACAGAATCAATTGAGTCTGAGCGACATCGCTCATTTCTCGGTGGCTCAGCTTGCGGGTCATCTTATCGTCACGAAATCATTGTGGTTCAACAGGGCGTGAATCAAGTTG
>JAYTXB010000673.1:0-2054 GCA_043743205.1 Schlesneria sp. | reverse complement strand
CGTCGCCAGTCGATGCGGTTGTAGAGGGCCAGCAGTTTGTCACCGCGCGGGCGGTTCAGTTGCTGGACGTGAGCGACGCGGCCGCGCAGGTGCGCGGGGAAGTCCTCGATCTGATCGTGATTCTGAGTGGAAGGTCCGAGTCGCACGCAATTGGTGAGGATCGCCTTCAACCGATCGAACTGTTCGCGGGCCACGTTGGGCTTTGCGTTGACGACGACACCCGCGATGCACTGCCGTTGATGTGCGCGCAACACGCGGCGTTTGGCGGTGTTCACGCGGAACCGCTCGCCACGAATGATCTGCTGCACCAGTGGGATCAGCACACGCAGGCCGCCCGCCAATTCGGCTGACCCTGAGATCGCGAGGTCATCGGCGTACCGCGTGTAGGTCGCGCCGAACGACTTGGCCATGCCTGCCAGTCGCAGGTCGAGTCGATACGCGGACAGATTAGCCAGCGCGGGAGAAGTCGGTGCCCCTTGAGGAAGGTGGCGACGGAGATATGGCTCGAAGGCATAGGGGTCGCGGTCGGAGAAAGCCATGTTGCCGGGAATGGCCGACGTGGTGAGCAGTCCCAACCAGATGGCCGCTTCGCGCGAGTAACCGACGGCGCGGAAGAGTGCCACCACGCGCGAGAACCCGACGGTCGCGTAGAAGTTCGACAGGTCGAGCTTCACGAGTGTTGCGTGTCCGACATGCGGTCGAGCGTTCGTCACGATCGAACGTCCCGCGACGAACCCATGCGCCGCCGAGTGAGTCGGAATGTGATCGAGAATCTCGCGCAGAATCTTCACTTGAGCCTGCTTGAGCAGTTGCTTGGGTGACTCAATCAAGCGCCATCCGCCCGACTTCTTCTTGAGCCAGCGGAAGTGATAGTGCGCTTGCTCGACGTTGTTGGGGCGACCGGCCGTGAAGCGATGCACCAGCCACGCGACCTTCTTCAAGGGGATGCCAAGCCAGTCGGCCAATTGTTCGGGAGTGTGAAACACGGGGAGGCCGCGCTGCTGCAACTGTGCCTCATTGCCGTCTTGACTCAGGTCGAGATGTCGTCCGGTCCCCGAGCCAAACCGCGCATAGCGATAAGGAACGGTGCCGGTGACTTCGACAAACGTCGCGTGCGACTTGCGGGCAGCGTGTCGCGACTTGTCTCGCCACGTGGGAGTCAGCTTGGGGCGCGTGAGCAGCGGCCTGCGCGGACGACGCGGAGATTCGGCGACGGAAGGAGTCGCGGAAGAGGAAGAAGGCTCTGGAAGAGTGACTTCCTGCCGCGTGGTCGGCGGCTCAGTCTGAAGCTCGGGAAGTCGCTGTTCAGCACGATCTTCTTTCGCGGGAGCGATGGCAGCAGCTTGCCACTCATCGCGCGGCTCGGCACTCCAACCGAGCCAGCGGAACAGCCAATCGAATAACCCCATGAGGCCGAATCCCGTAAGGCACGAGGAACTCACCGCTGAATAGCAGGAACCTCGCAGACTTCACGAGGCTCGGCCTCGCGAGAGTTCTGAATGACTGAGGACGAACGCCAAGAACGAAGATGAAAGACAATGACGAACAAAACAAAGCCGGCCAGTGGGCCGCACAACCGATCCCGTAGCGAATTGGCTCGTCGATGTTGCCCATCGACGACGCCAATTCACACCACGAATCTCGAACAACACGGCGACCGCGGGGTAACCCCGCAGCATTCGACACGCCCCGTAAAGGACGTGCGAATCGAGCTTGTGCGACCCACAGGCCAGCGGCGACATGGTAGCCGCAGACAGGGGGCGGGCAAAGGCGGGATTCAAGTTGCCAGCAGCTTCCTTCAAAAATTGCCGAAAAGTTCAGGATCGACCGAGGCGCTCTCAACGTGAGCGAGTCCATGCATGGACTTGTAGGATGGGCACTCTTGCCCGTCCCGCTTTTTCATCCTCCAGCCGGACGGGCAAGAGTGCCCATCCTACTTCATCGCGCAACGCCCTCGTCCCGCGTACACGCGTTCATTGCCGTCGCTTCAACCTCATGCTGTGCGAAGCTACAGTCCGCCCGCGTTGTTGGAACCGTCTCGCTGACACTGCGCA
>JAYTXB010000672.1:0-5363 GCA_043743205.1 Schlesneria sp. | reverse complement strand
CAGCGTCCGCGACCGCTGATCGTTCTCGGCCAAGCCGCGCGTCTTCGCGATCGAGCCACCCGCGATCTGAAAGATCTCCGCGAACATGCTCATCATGATCAGCACGAGCGTCACCGCGACCAACATTTCGACAAGCGTGAAGCCGCCCGCGGTGCGGGTGGGGTGAACCAATCTTGTGGAACGCCGTCCACGCGGCACAGCCTTCGACACGGTACGAGTGCGACGCATGATGAGTTGCCTTTCAAACGGGCCCGAAACGAAGTTCTTGAACTTGCGAGTTTTGGTCTCATGGCCAAGTAACCCGCAGCGTCAGCGAGGGAAATGTGAGAACAGGCGTCGTCTCGCAAACAGGCTCACATTTCGGCCCGGTGGCCCAATTTCAGCAGTTCCAAGTTTGGTCGATTTGGCTTTGTCTTTACTCCAACGGAGTTCTGCCACATAGCCCAGGGTTGCGAGCGACAGCGAGCTACCCTGGGTTGCGGATGAGACGTGTCATGTACCCTGAAAGAGTTCCGTCATCGCGATTTCCCAAATGACGCAACCCTTTCAGGGTAGGCCGGACAGGCTCTCCTCATCCCAGGGTAGCCCGCCTGCGCGGGCAACCCTGGGCTATGTGACGCAATCCCTTCGGGATAAAGACAGACGCATGGCATCCCAAACTTGGAACTACTGAACTTATAAAAACAAAGTATTTCACAGCGCTATTGAGATTCGTTGATCACCCGCGTGCGGATGGGGTAGACATCGACGATATTCCGCATCAGCATCGCCTTGCCGGTGGGCGGACCGGTGGGAACACCGCTCGCGTCCTTCGGCGGTTGCAGGCCGCTATCCACAATTTTGTTTTCCACACGCAGCAGGATCGACGCCGTGTTGGCACCGAAAAACGATTGGTCGGGCGGGTAGACGGTTCCCGTGCGGTTCAAACCCGCCTTGGTCATCACGTTGGCTGGCGTGTCGCTCTCGAAGACATCGAGAATGCGATACCACCGGAGGTTGTCGGCATCGGTGACATAGCCCCCCTTTTTAACGAACGGCTTCGCGCCCGTGCTGTCGTACTGCACGACGACCCAGTTGCGCGAAGTATCATCGGAACCGGTCCAACCGAGTTCCGCCACATCGTCCGTGCCGTTCTTGCCATCGTCGTTGCTGCCTCCGATGCCGGGCAGTTCGTCGTAACCAGGATCGACCACCGACGTGAACGTCGCCGGGTAGACCTGTTCATCCTTCCCCGAGAACGGTCGTCGAAAGAAAACGACGACTTCCATCTGGAACGAATCCCCGTCCCGACGCACGGACAGCAGCCACGTGTAACGCCGTTCTTTCGTTTCGACCCGGGCACGAACTGGCACAAAGCCGCTGGGAAGTGGTCCACTGGCGACAGTAGCCGATGGCCAGGTAATCGTCTGTGTCGGAGCGGTCCAAGTACCGATGTTGCTGATCGGTCGCACATGACTGATCTTGCCCGTGATGTCGAACAGGACGATCCGTGAGGGAAGATAACCCGCTGGCGTGGTGGGTGTCGTCGGAATCAAATCATACGGTACATCGCCGAGCGTGCAGGTTGACGCTCCCGCCGTATAGGTCACCTGATTCGACTCGACCTGCTGGATCCAACTATCGGGCAGCGTGGCCGCCTCGGCTGCTTGATCCTGATTGCTGGCTCCGATTCCGGGGAACGTGCGCAGCACTTGTCTGGGAACACTGGCCGCAGCATCGAACCCAAAAAAATCACCGTTCGTCGTCTGCCGGTAATTGGTTTCGACGAGATGTTTTCCGAGTGGATCGACCACATAATTTGTCAGGCGATAGGTCTGCCATCGGAGCGCCCCTGGCCCATCGTTCGTAAAACCGCCGTCGCTGGTATTCCACGTCGGTTCGATCGTTCCTGAAGTACCGGCCACGGTGCAATACAGCACGATTGACGGACTGCAACATCCCGTGGGCGTGACCAGATCACCAATGACATAACTCGTCGCCCTCTGCCACGCGGTGCCGATGGTGTAGAGCTGCGGGTTCACACCCAAGTAAGCCTCGACGTTGTAGCGCAGATTGGCCGCGCTCGTCAGTTGTGTCGCCTGCAACGACCTCAGCACCGAAATCGGAAACAGTGTCGCCAGCGACACGACACCGATGCTCATCACGAGCAACGAAACCAGCACTTCACTGAGCGTGGCACCGGCGCGACTCCGGTCCCCTCGCCCCCGTCTTCGGGGGAGAGGGCCAGGGTGAGGGGGCTGTCTTTTCAAGTGAGGATCGTTTCGTCGAATCGCGAGAGTGTCCGAGTCATTTCGAGAGCCACGTCTGGTGGCCGCGCAGACCAAGAGACCCCTCACCCTAGCCCTCTCCCCTCCAGGGCGAGGGGCGAGGGGACCGGAAGTGGTCAGACAACCGTGTGATTGCGTGCGCATGATCGTTTTCATTTCCCGGCCACCTCGCCAGTTTCGGCATACTTGAACGGGTCAAGGTTAGAATGGATGTGGTGCGTCGAGATCGCTCCGGTGCGGGTGAACAGCGACAGGATCACCTTGTCACCGCGCTCGTAGGTCGGATCGACCGCATAAGCCGTCCACGGACCGGACTCGGGCGCAGAAGTAGTCGGATACGACGAGGCACTCGCCCAATACTGCCGGTCGAGGTCGGCATCTTTTTGATCACAAATGTAGAGATGAATGATCCCGCGCTGCGCCGCCGGACCGATCACCACTCCGCGCGGCGAGAACATCACGTCTAGGTCGCTTCTATAATCGAAGCCGCTCCTATCGGGGGGCGTCGCGGTGGAGGGGGATCGCTTCCAAGCATCCGGCAGCTTGTCGCCACGATTGGAGGCAGACGCGCTGGCGCTCTGTTGTTCGAGGTTGTTCACGGTGGCATTGACCGTGGTACACCGGTCCAGATGAATCACGGATCCCTTTGGCATCAGGACCGGATCCTGATTCGGTAGCACGGATGGCGGAAGTTCCAAGAGATAAGTCGATGGACCTGTACCAGAGGCCAGTGCAGCGACATCATTGGCATCTGAATTCTTGGGTGAAGAACCCTCATAAGGTGTCGTCAGTCTTAGTCGCGGGTTCGTCGTCGTCACTTGGGTGGTGTTTTCGACTACGTACCAGACGCCATTATTCGCCGGAATCCGAATGCGAGAACCGGGCTTCAGCAAACCCTGTTGAACTAGGTTGTACCAATCGGTCGAATTCGGATCGTTGTCAAAACCGCGCACGACTCGGGCACCACCGTTAACCAGATCGGAATCGAGATAATCCGCGCTGCCATCATTATTCAAATCCAATCGTTCCAACTGAATCGTTCCCTGCGTCCACGGGTCGGTCGGGGCGATGAAGACCATGCTCGATACGGTTCGGCTCGATACGGTTGGACCGCCCGACGAGTCGAGCAGGAATCGGACACCGCGAGGGGCCTTGGAATAAATGGCACGATCTCGTGCCCCCGCCAAGTACGACTGCACCTGCCGGGAACCGGCGCGGACCTTGTCGTTGTTCGTGTTCAGATTGACCGCCGCAATGGTCATGGAGGCAATCAAGACCAACAGCGCAACCACGACCATCAATTCAATCAGCGTGAAACCGGCTGGCTGTCGATGTGTCCCTTGCGGGACCGCTCTGCGAATGGTGTACGTGTGTGACATGATCGAGTCCTCGCGACGAAGGCAAACTAGCGCTGGCGGTTGGTCAGGTTGTCGTTGATGGGATTGAGTTCGATGGCATTGAAATTTGACAATGCCCCCAATCGACCCTGGGCGACTCCCAACGCCGGAGTGGTCGCATTGATTGTCGTGGGACTGTATGGCTCCTCCATTCCCAATCCGTTCGGATTGGCACCGTCCGGACCGGCGGACACGATCAAAAAGGCGTGATAAGTGTTCGGCGTACTGAATTGATTTTGGACAATCGTCATCGCTGCGGGAGACGTGCCGACAAACCTTTTCAATTGACCGGTCGGGTCGTCAGGATCGCGAGTCAACGGGTCAAGTTCACCCGCCACCGTGGGAGCGGCGGGCAGACCCGACCACAGCACGCCGACAAGCGTTCGATTGATCGGGGCGAACGTCGTCGCAATGGATGTCGTCGCGCCAATCGCTCCGGTTGTGGTGGACGATGTGCCAGGACGGAACAAGTGCGTTGGCCAGCGATAAAATCGCAGCGGTCGTCCCCAGGCATCGACGAACTCATTCAAGCCGTCACCGTCGGTGTCACGCACTTCGGTGGAGTTGAATTCGCTCTCGTCCACGGGCGCAATCCCGTAAACCTCGGAACTCGTCAAAATCCAATACAGGAGCGCGGAACTTTCGGTGACCTGCTGATGTTTCGCCGTCACGTAAGTGACACCCGTGGGCGGAGCGGGTGCCCCGTTGGACTCGGCAAAATTCTGTGGAAAGCGGCTCCTAAAGATTGTCTTGCGGACCAGCACGTCCAGCACGTTGTCCTGCGGAACGTACTGGTAAGTTTGAAACCAATCCCGTTTCAGCTTGTCAATCGCCGGTTGTCGGTTCGTTTTTTCCATCGCCCGGTTGAAGGCGTCGATCCGCTGCTGCATCAGGCCGTGAATTTTGCGAATGGTGGTTTGAGTGGCTCGCTGTCGCGCGATCCCGAGTGCGCCGTTGAGGGCCACAATGGAGATCGACATCAGGAACAAGATCAAACCGATCACCACCAACAGTTCCACCATGGTGAAACCGCCGCGACGGCGAGGGACTCGATGATTGGTCATGTGAAGGCTCCTCATTGCTTGGGACTGAAACAGACTCAGCCCAAGGTTTGCACCGCGGAACAACTCCGCCATGAATTCCGACCTTGTTTGAGTGAGTAATTCTGCGAACGTCACTCACCGGCTCGCTCCACCAATCGCACTGTCGGCCCTGTGCCGATTCGTATCACTCGCCCGATAACGTCCCACCATGGAAGTTGGTGATGTTGTCACCATCCGGTGTTCCCGACAGTCCAGACGTATTTTTCGGATCGAACAGCCCGCCCGTTCCATACGCCCTATCTGGTGTCGTTCCGATGCCGCCAAAGCCCGGCGAAACGATCTGATATTTCTTGGGCGCGAATGGAATGCTGTTGGACGCCCGCAGCGCCTGCGTGGCTGCGGTTGTGTCAACCGATGCCATGTAAAGGTGCGGCATCCAGTTGCCGTTGGCCCACGTCGCCGCAGCCCAATTGCTCCCTGAGAGCGTTTGGCTGAAACAATCGGTATGGCACCAATCGGCCGCACCGGACGAATTCGTGCCGGTGGCCGTCGCGTAACCCCGGCCGTCATTGCTGCTGAAGTACATATACGGAGAAGACTGAGATGGCAGCGGGTCCACATACTCCGGCATCTGATCGGCGTCCTTATCGACAAGG
>JAYTXB010000671.1:0-3563 GCA_043743205.1 Schlesneria sp. | reverse complement strand
GCCCGCTTATGGCCCCGGCAAGCAGTCGCTGGAAGCGGCTCCCGAGTACTACCAGAACACTTACGTTGGCGGTCAGAACAACAACAACTTTGGTGGTGGTGGTGGCGGCGGTGGATTCGGCGGTAGTGGCGGCGGTGGTGGATTCGGCGGCGGCGGGTTTGGATTTTAGTCGCGTCCTCATTAGCTCGGACACCACCATGCGAACCCTGGCTGGGTGAAGCTCAACGTGTTCAAGCAAACGTTGTATTCAAACAGACATCGTACTCAGGCAAACAAAGGACTGGTCTCTCACTGAGCTCAGTCCTTTGTGCATTCAAGCCTTGAACCATTCGAGTGGCTCGTGAATCATGTCGGCCTCGCCCACACCTCATTCCACCGAGAGCCTGCCGATGACCAAACTTATTCGCTCCGTGATGTGCCCGATGCTGTTGGCAATCGCGCTGAATGTCTTCGTGCCGAGTCTGTGCTTCGCCGAGCTACCGTCGCCCCAACTGCACCGCATCGAGCCGGTCGGACTCAACGCGCCGGGAGAAGTGCAACTGACGTTGTTGGGTGCGGACATCGAAGGGGTGGAGACTCTGTTGTTTGAACATCCCGGTTTCAAGGCGGAGTTCATCAAGGAGCGAACGTTCAAGTTGAGCGTGGCTGCCGATGTTCCCGTCGGAACGTGGGATGTGCGCGCGGTCGGTCGCTTCGGTGTCACGAACGCGCGGCTCTTTTCCGTCACGCGCGGGTTGCTCGACGTGGCCGAAGTCGAGCCGAACAATGAGCCGCCACAGGCACAAGTCATCGTGGTGAACTCGGCCTTGAACGGCTCTTCGGATGGCAACAACCAAGACTTGTTTCGAGTTCCGTTGAAGGCCGGACAGCGCGTCGTGATTCATTGCCAGTCGGCGCGGTTGGACACCGAGATGGACCCCGCCCTGACGCTCAAGTCGAGCGATGGTCGTCAACTCGCCAGCAACGGTGACTATGAGGGCCGCGATCCGCTGATCGACTTCCTTGCACCAGCCGCTGACGAGTACCTCATCGAAGTGCGCGACCTCACGTATCGCGGCGGCTATCCGTACCGACTGATCGTCACCGATCGGCCGCAGATCGAGAACGTGTTTCCTCGCGCGGTGCAGGCGGGACAGAACGTCGAACTGACCGTTCTCGGCCGCAACTTGGGAGCGGGTTCTGCGCCGTCGAGTTGGCTTTCGGGCGAACTGCCGCTCGACACGATCAAGCTCGCCGTGCGCGGCTCCGACGCGCTGCTGCCGCTCGGCGCGTATCGCTTCCGCGAACATGCGACTCAGCATTCGGTCCTGCCGACAGCCGCCACCTGCACGTTGATCGGTGAGCAGATCACGTTACTCGAGGCCAACCCGCAAACGCTGCTGGTCAGTGAGACCCCGACCTCGGTGGAAGTCGAACCGAATGACCAGCGCGAGCAGGCTCAACAACTGACGTTGCCCGCCGTCGTGAGTGGCCGCTTCGACCGCGAACGGGATCTCGATTGGTTCGCGGTCGAGACCG
Organism: Schlesneria sp.; assembly: GCA_043743205.1. Lineage (GTDB taxonomy): Bacteria > Planctomycetota > Planctomycetia > Planctomycetales > Planctomycetaceae > Schlesneria. The sequence continues at coordinate 2,045 of JAYTXB010000671.1, read as the reverse complement.
ATGAGCAAGGAGGACAATACGGCTTCGAGGTCTATTGCGAGCGGATCGCAGGTCGCGCCGATCCGTTCCTGTCGGTGACGGATGAGAAAGGGAACCCGATCGGCATGATCGACGATTACGGGCATCGCATCGGTTCGTTCGATGGACATTTGCGCGATCCCTCCGGCTCGATCAACTTGCAACCGAAGACCAAGTACCGCGTCCTCGTGAAGGACGCCTACAACCGTGGCGGTGCTCGCTACCAATACGTGTTGAGTGTGCGCAAGCCACAGCCCGATTTCTTCGCCGCGTCGATACACATGAGCAACAACATGTCCGGACTGAACGTCTGGCAGGGTGGCTCCGAGTCCATTGATGTCGTCATTCACGCACGCGACGGTTTCAATCAACCGGTCACGGTGACGGTCGAGGGCTTGCCTGCCGGACTCCACGCGTCACCGCTGACGATCAACAACAACACCCGTGGCACGTTGGTGCTGTGGGCCGATGACAACGCCGTACCAACGGTCGGCTCGTTCAAGCTCTTCGCGACCGCCGTCGTGGGTGACAAGACGCTGCGCCGTGAAGTCCGCCCGTTTTGCCGCGTCTTCAATCTAGTCGGAAGCCGAGAGCTGCGGGAGCACTTCGTTGCGGTGCGCGAACGCGCTCCGTTCGCACTGTCGCTGGTCCCCGATCGCGTGACGGTCGAGAGCGGTCAGCAGGCCGACGTGAAACTGAAACTCGTTCGCCACTGGAGCGACTTCAAGAACGCGGTGAACTACCAACCGCTGAATTTTCAGGGATCGTTCCAACTCGGCAACGGCACGATCGCCGCCGATCAGACCGAGGCGACGCTGTCGATCAACGTTCAAGCGGGGACTCGACCGGGAGACTACACCATGAGCGTGCAGGGCCAAGCCCAGGTGCCGTTCCACAAGGATGAGAAGTCCACGACTCGCCCCAACACACTGGTCTCGGTTCCGAGCCAGACGGTGACGATCAGCGTGACAGAGCCAGTGAAGAAGTAGGGGTGGGGCGTTGTGCCCGTGGGCACTTGTTCGGGAAATCAGCCGGAACGCGCTAGCGTCCGGTTTGTTGAGAATTGCGAGAACCGGACGCTAGCGCGTTCCGGCTGATGTGTTCGGATGTTCTAAGACAAGTGCCATTGGCTTTGCGTCTGTGTGCAGTGGGTCGAGCCGCCGCGACTCGTCGGCTCGCAACGGTGCTGCGGATTGTGATGAAAATCATCATCGGTCTCGCCGCTGTCACTCGAAAGAGTTTGGCATGACCTGTTGGATGAAACACGGTGATAGTTGATCGAAGTCAATTAGAGTTTCTGCAGAGTGTGCCGTTGGGTTCACGTTTCAGAAGCTGCTAACGGCCGACACCGTAGGATGGGCACTCTTGCCCGTCCGGTCTTGGATGAACGCAGCGGAGCCGCCTCGTAGGACGGGCAAGAGTGCCCATCCTACGAGGCGCGTGCGGGGATGAAGTCAGTGCGAAGGCCGTCAAGCAGGATGCTTCGCGGTGGCGTGGTCACGGAGGAGAAGTCACATGGCGCGCGGTCGCTTCGTCGGTCTGTTGTTGTGCGCGGCGTGGCTGGCCGGTGATCTCACCCCCGTGTCGGGACAGGCGTATCTGTCGGATCGTTATTCCTCAGCGCCGGTTGCTCCTCAAAACACGGGGCGTGTCTTCAGCAATCCCGCCAGCGTGTCGTCGCGCATGAACGAGGGCGTAGCGTCGTCTCCCTACGGTGACTATCGCCTCAATTCTGAAGGCCATTCGCTGCTGAGCGGCAATGGTGTCGCTTCGTCCTCCTGCGACCCCGTGGACCCTTGCGAGAATGGTCTCGGTGATCCTTACGATCCGGGCGATCCGGGTGGCCTCTTTCCTCGAAGATCGGTGGGCCGTTGTCTCAATGCAGACTGCCCTCCGTCGCGACTGACGTTTCTCAAAGGGGCGATCTTTCTGCATCGGAGTCGCCCGAGTTCTCAAGCGTTCACGGATGGTGCAACGCCCACGAACGCTCACGACTTGGATCCGGGGTATCAAGCGGGCGGTCAAGC
>JAYTXB010000670.1:0-1609 GCA_043743205.1 Schlesneria sp. | reverse complement strand
TTAGCAGCGTGTTGAAGAACCGTAGGATGGACGCCTCGTCCGTCCGTTTCCAATTGCTTTTCGCTCGGACGAGGCGTCCAAGCTACGTTTTTCAACAGGCTGTTAGCACGGATGGCAAAGCCGGGGCACGGATAAAACAATTGGCAATTGCCGTCGGTTGGACATTGCACTCGGTCTGAGGCAACGCCTCGCTGAAGACTTCGGAACACACCACCGGTCGCTCAAAGTTCTGGTGCGTTCCGAAGACTCCACGCACCCTACGAGAATCTCTGCGCACCCGACGAGAATCTCAAGCCCTTCACAGAGACCTCGTTGGTCAAACGCGAACGTCGCCACTATTCTCGGTTCAAAAGAATTGGAACAACACGAGGCTGCTCGGTTGAGGTGGCCGTGTTTCAGTCTCAATCAGCTAGGAATGAACTCGAACGATGACTCTGGAACACTACGTCTTGTTGTGTGTCGCGGCCTTGCTGGCGGGGATCGTGAATTCGGTGGCTGGCGGCGGGACGTTGCTCACGTTTCCAGCGGTGGCACTGGTGCTGGGGCCGACCGCTGCGGCCACGGTGATGGCCAATGCCACGAGTACCGTCGCGCTGTTTCCAGGATCGCTCGCGGCGATGTGGGGCTATCGGCGCGAGTTGGCTGGAACGCGGGCTTGGATCATGCCGCTGATCGGCCCGTCACTGGTGGGCGGTGCGATCGGGACATGGTTGGTCGCGCAGCGCGACCCGCAAGAGTTTCAAGTGCTCGTCCCGTGGCTGATCCTGTTGGCCACGTCACTGTTCCTGCTGCAACCGACGATTACGAGGTGGACGGGAATCGGCAAGCCGCACGTGGCACCTTCGCCGAAATTGCTCGCGGGGATCATGAGCTTTCAGTTTTTGATCGCACTGTACGGCGGATACTTCGGTGCGGGGATCGGCATTTTGATGCTGAGTGCCCTCGCGCTGATGGGCTTCTCGGACATTCATCGAATGAACGGAGTCAAGACGCTGCTGGCGTCGGGGATCAATGGTGTCTCGGTGGCGTTGTTCATCTGGTTCGACAAAGTGAATTGGACGCTGGCCTTGCCGATGATTGTCTCCGCCATCGTGGGTGGCTTCGTGGGGGCGAGCGTCGCTCGGCGTCTGGACAAGAATGTGGTCCGCTACGCGGTGGTGCTGATCGGGCTGCTCTTGTCGGGGTACTACTTCTTCCAGAGTTTGGGTGGTTGATCGGCCGGCGCATCAACAACAGGCGGCATCAATCCAATGATCGAGGTGAGCCGTGTGCCGTGTGCCGTGTGCCGTGTGCCGTGTGCCGTGTGCCGTGTGCCGTGTGCCGTGTGCCGTGTGCCGTGAGGCCCCGGATTCTTCGCGCTGCCCGCCAGGATTGCCTGGGTGACGAGTTCGGAAGTGACTTCGGCAAGGTAGCCCTGTCGCTCCGCGACAGGAAGCGCGTCGCTGAGAACGTGTTCGATAATGAGATGCAGAGAAGAAGAAGCAGCGGCGTTTGCGATTCACTAGTTCATTTGTGTTCGCGCTTCCTGTCGCGGATAGGTCGTGAGTTTTTTGCTGGCCGGTGGTTGAGCGTGTTTCGCGGGGTGGAAATTTGGGAGGGTGAGGAACTT
>JAYTXB010000669.1:0-3574 GCA_043743205.1 Schlesneria sp. | reverse complement strand
TTTCACGTCCACGTAGGTCATCACCATCCCGCCTTCCAACGGGCCGGGGCGGTACAGAGCCGACGTGGCGACGATGTCGGCGAACTTGTCCGGCTTCATCTTTGTGAGCAGATCGCGCATCCCGCCAGACTCAAGCTGAAAGATTCCTTTGGTCTCACCACGCTGAAGTAGTGCGAACGTCGCCTTGTCCTTGAGCTTCTCGCCCTTAATCAGGTCAACGGGATCGATTTCGACACCGCGATGTTTTTTGACGTTCTTCACCGTCTTGTCGAGGATCGTTAGGTTCCGCAGCCCGAGGAAGTCCATCTTGAGCAGTCCGGCTTTTTCGACCGTCGGGCCTTCCCACTGCGTGATGATGTCGGTCTTGCCGGTGATCGTTTGCAACGGGACGTAATCCGCGATCGGCTGGTCGGACACGACGACGCCCGCCGCGTGCGTTCCCGCGCTGCGAGCCAATCCTTCAATCTGCTTGGCGAGATCCAGAATCTCTCTGATCTTCGGATCGGATTCGTAGAGGGCTTTGAGTTCCGCGCTCTCTTTGATCGCCTCATCGAGCGTGATGTTCAGCGTCTCGGGAACCATCTTCGCGATGACATCGACTTCCTTCGGCGGGACGGAGAGGACTCGGGCGACATCGCGGATCGCCGCCTTCGCCTTCAAAGTACCGAACGTGCCGATCTGCGAAACGTTGGCTGCACCGTATTTCTGCTTGGTGTAGTCGATCACCATCTGACGGCGATCGCGGCAGAAGTCGATGTCGATATCGGGCGGCTCGGTGCGGCTCGGATCGAGGAACCGCTCGAACAACAGGTCGTACTCCAGCGGACAAACGTGACTTAGCTTGAGGACATACGCGACGATCGCACCGCACGCCGAGCCTCTCGCGCTGCACGGAATCCCGTTCTCGACGGCGAACCGCACGAAGTCCCACACGATCAGGAAGTAGCTCGCGTAACCCATCTGCTCGATGACGGCCAATTCCAAATTCAGCCGCGCCTGATGCACTTCCGTGATGCCGTCCTCGCCGTAGCGGAACTTCATCCCTTCGTCACACAGCTCGCGCAGATAGTCGATGTCCTTCTTTCCTTCGGGCGGCTTGAAGACCGGGTAATGCCGCGACTTTAGATCGAGTTGAATATCGACGCGATTCGCGATCTCTTGCGACCGGGCCACGGCATGTTCAAAGCCGGGAAAGACCGCGTACATCTCTGCGGGAGTGCGGACGAAGAGTTGGTCGGTGTCCATCTTCATCCGCTTGGTGTCGGATCGCTCGACCTTCGTGTTGACGCACAGCAGCACGTCGTGCATCGCGGCATCCGACTGATTGAGATAGTGCGCGTCGTTCGTCGCCACGAGCGGCAAGCCCATGCGGTTGGCCAGATCGACCGTCATGTCCAGGCATTGCTTCTGGATGTCGAAGCCCGCGTTTTGAATCTCCATGTAGAGCCGATCGCCGAAGACCTTCGAGTACCACGCGGTCAGCTTCTCGGCCTCTTCCATCTTCCCCTGAAGCAGCATCTGCGACAGCTCGCCCGCCGCGCAGCCCGACAGCAGAATGATCCCTTCGCTGTGGGCTGCGAGCAGTTCCTTGTCGATGCGCGGCTTGTAATAAAAACCCTCCAAGTACGCGGCCGACGAAAGCTTGATGAGGTTTTGAAATCCGACGCGATTCATCGCGAGTAACGTCAGGTGATAACTCGCCTCTTTGACGCGCGTCGCCCCGGCTTTGTCGAACCGCGAACCGGGCGCGATGTACGCCTCCAGCCCCAACACGGGATTGACGCTCGCTCCACGACATTCGTTGTAGAACTCAAGCGCCCCGTACAGGTTGCCGTGGTCGGTGATCGCGAGGGCATTCATCCCCGCATCCTTCACCTTCTTCACGACCTGATCGATCCGGTTCGCACCGTCGAGCAAACTGTAGTGCGTGTGACAGTGCAGGTGAGCAAACGGTCGCGAGGCGACGGCGGCATCACCCGCAGCTTGGGCTACAGAAGCGGCATCAGACATGATTCGGAATCCCTTCCGCAACGAATGCGGGACGAGTGCGAGGAAGCGAGTGGGGCCGGATTGTACCCGCCGCGCGGAGCGACTCAATCAACGACGCGATTCCCTCGAAGCGCGTCCTCTGTTAGCGGGAGTTTGACGCACGCGCGACACGTTTTCAGAACTCGCTTTTCAATGATTCGGGCAAATCGGGACTGGCCAAAATCAATGAGAAGTGTCCGCTGCTCCCCCGTTCTGCATCCGTGCCCCGGCCTTGCCATCCGTGCGATTCACTTCTTGATCGGCGTGAATCCGTCTGTGGCGAGCTGTTCCGCGCGTCAACTCGCGATGCGAACCGCATCAGCAACTTGGATCGTGCCTTCATAGAGAGCGCGGCCGATGATCACCCCGACCAGCTTCGGTTGCTGGCGCGAGACCGCAGCCAACCGATCGACATCCGCCAGAGTGGTGACTCCCCCCGACGCGATCACGGGCAGACCAAGGTCCGCCAGCGCCAGCATGTCGCGGATCGTCGCTTCATCGACACCTTGCATCATGCCGTCGTTAGCGATGTTCGTGTAGATGACCGCCGCCACGTCGAGGCCCACAAATTGGCGAGCCAAGTCGATCGCCGACGTTTGCGAAACATCGAGCCACCCCGCCGTCGCCACCAGGCCGTCACGCGCATCGAGTCCGAGGGCGACTTGCCCCGGAAAGAGTCGCGTCATATCTCGAAACCACTCGGGCTGCTTCAGTGCTTGAGTCCCGATGATGGCGCGCTCGACACCGACCTTATCGAGCATCAACCGGATCGACGCTTCGTCACGCAGTCCGCCGCCCAGTTCACACGGGATCGACACGGCACCGACGATGGCACGAATCGCGTCCACATTAATCGGACGCCCCGCCTTGGCTCCATCGAGATCGACCAGATGCAGCCGCGTCGCGCCGCCAGCGGCCCAACGTCGTGCCATCTCACCGGGATCGTTCGAGAAGACGGTCTCTTGAGCATAGTCGCCCTGTCGCAGGCGGACGCACTGGCCACCGCGCAGGTCGATGGCGGGGAGGATTTCCATGAGGTGACTTTCGTGTGGAAAGGATGAAGTCCATCGAGGTGCAAACGCCACGTTCGCCATTCCATTTGGACTGCGGCAATTGATTGCCGCTTTCTTTTCTCGTTCTGATTTTGGCAATGACGAGATCAGGGCCGAAACATTCCAAGGAACGGGGCCGTAATCATTTCCCGAACTGAGCGACTCGTTTAACCGCGTGGGCAACGCCCCGCGCGCTGCGGCGAAGGTGGAATTACTGTCCCCTCGACGCGCGGAGCATTGCCCGCGCGGTTAAACGAACGTTTCAAATCGGGAGATTATTGCAGCCCCGTTCCTGAGAGGAGTGAAAGCAGAGAAAGGAAAGCGGTGATGAATCTCCGCACTCCAAAGGTGTCAAATGAGATCGACTTCACAGCGCTGCGAAGTTGGCCAGCAGTTTCAGGCCGACCTTCTGGCTTTTCTCGGGGTGAAACTGCGTCGCGAACAAGTTGCCGCGTTCGACCATCGACGTAAACGGCAGGCTGTAATCGGTGCGA
>JAYTXB010000668.1:0-1095 GCA_043743205.1 Schlesneria sp. | reverse complement strand
CGCCGTCAGACAACTCGCACCACGAAGCACAAAGCCCCGGTGATCAAGACCACCGGGGCTCGCGGAACATTGATCCGCCCTGGCCTGAGTCTCCCTTGTCCAGTTGCGCCTCCGCAGAGCTCGACTCCGTTTCTCCAGGCGACGTCAGTGTAGACGTCGCCGCTGTTCCCGTCCCGTGTTCCCCGTTCTCCCAGGAGTGTTCCCATGAATGACCGCTTGCAAACATCCCTCACCCAACTGCGCTTGTCTGGTTTGGCACAGTCGCTCGACGTGCGGCTGCAAGAAGCCGCCGGCCATCAACTCAGTCACGCCGACTTTTTGGAACTCGTGCTGCAAGATGAACTGCTCATCCGTCAGCAACGCCAGATCGAACGCCGCGTGAAGTCGGCCAGCTTCCGCGAGGTCAAGACGCTCGATCGCTTCGATTGGTCCTTCAATCCGTCGATCCCGCGCAAACAAGTCTTTGACCTGGCAACCTGCCGCTTCCTCAACGAACCGCGCGACGTGCTGTTCATCGGTCCGCCCGGCACCGGAAAGTCGTTCTTGGTTCAGGCCATCGGCTACGAAGCCATCAAGCAAGGCCGCCTCGTGCTGTATCGTTCGATCTTCGACGTCGTCCGCGACTTCCTCCACGACGAAGCTTTGGAGGGCCAAGAGAAGGTGCTCGCCAAATACCTCAAGCCCGACCTGCTGATCATCGACGACATGGGCATCAAGCAACTGCCCAAACGGTCGGGCGAATACTTGTTCGAGATCATCCTCCGCCGCTACGAAACTCGCAGCACCATGATGACCAGCAACCGCCCGCTGGAAGACTGGGGCAAGTTGATCGGCGACATCCCGGCCGCAACCGCGATCCTCGACCGCTTCCTGCACCACGCCGAGGTCATCCAAATCACCGGCAAAAGCTATCGCCTGCACCACGCCGGCAACTGGGCAACCGATTCCGCTCAGCCCGCCGCCGCGCCAAAACCAGCCACAGCGCCGACCGGCTCCGACGAAAATTCCCACAACAGTCAGCGACCAGAGAAACCGGCTGAGCCACAATCCAGCAAAGGCCGATAACGACGACCAGCTTCAAGAAGTACCACGACA
>JAYTXB010000667.1:0-21461 GCA_043743205.1 Schlesneria sp. | reverse complement strand
TTGTGAGCCGGGTGGCCTGAGGCCCCCGACATACACGCGAAGAACCCGGGGCCTCACGGCACCCGGCTCGCCTAGATCATTCGATATATTACCGCGAGTTGTTGATGCGCCGGTTCCTAGGCTATCGAATGACGCCCCGTTGGGGCTGAAATGTGCCATGCCGGTCACACCCAAATCAAAAAACGCGGGACCGTCACTTCATCACGCGAACAGTTCGGGAATGATCTCGCCATCGCGCACAATCATCACCGGACGCCCGATGTTGGTCTGGTATTCCTTGTGACTGTCGATGCCCAGGTTGTGATAGAACGACGCAGCGACGTGATCCGGCTTGAAGCCGTCTCCCGCCGGTCCCTGAGCCTTGTCGTCGGAGGCTCCCAGCACTTGGCCCGGCTTGATGCCGCCGCCCGCCATCAGCATGAACATCGCGCGGGCATAGTGATCGCGACCGTTGCGGGTCGCGTTGATCTTCGGCGTGCGGCCGAACTCGCCCGTCACGAAGACGCAGGTCGATGTGAGCAGGCCCTTCTGGGCGAGTCCGTTGAACAACGCGGCCAGTCCTTCATCGAACGGAGGCAACTGCTTCGTCTTCAGCCGGACCCAGTTGTCGTTGTGAGTGTCCCAACCACCATAGTTGACCGTCACGAAGCGAACGCCCGATTCCACAAGCCGCGAGGCGAGCAGACAGCTCTGGCCGAAGCCGGTCGTTCCGAACGGCGCGGCATACGACGGCGATTCCTTGCTCACATCGAACGCCTCGCGCGAACGAGACGACGTGATCATCGAGTAGGCCTGATCGCCGAAGCGGTCCAGGCCGTCGAGCAACTGGCTGTTCTTCTCCACCGCCTTGAAGGTCGTGTCGAGGTCTTCGAGCAGGCTGCGACGCTTCTCGACATCGGACACCGTCAGACCATTGCCAAGCGTGACACCCCGCACACCAAACGGCTGACCGGCGACCGGGGTCTTACCCGTCGAGAGGGCCGCGTAACGAACGCCCAAGTATCCCGCCTTCTGTGGTGAGTTGGGAACGGCCACGAACTGCGGCAGGTCTTCCAACCCGCCGAGTTCCTTCGTAACGACCGCACCGTAACCGGGGAACTCAATCGACGGAATCGGCCGGTTGCCGGTGTTCACATACTGCGAGCCAAGTTCGTGAGCGGCCAGCGTGTGCGTGACCCCTCGCAGAATCGCGAACTTGTCCATCTGCTGAGCCAGCTTCGGCAGGTGCTCACTGATTTCGATCCCGCTGACGTTGGTCTGGATCGGGTTGAACTCGCCCCGGAATTCGGTCGGTGTGTTCGGCTTGAGGTCGAACGTGTCCATGTGAGATGGCCCGCCGCCGAGATTGATGAAGATGGCCGAAGTCGCCTTCGCCTGCTTCACTTCACCGGCATGAGACATCCGCAGGTAGTTCGAGAGCGTCAGCCCCGACATTCCCAGCACACCCACCTTCAAAAAGTCGCGACGAGCGACGCCATCACAAGTTCGATTCAAAGCCATGATTCAGTCCTTTCGTATCGTGAAACAAACAACTTCAAAAAGTTTTCCGCTATCTTCAGTCTTTGCCTTTAGCTAATAACTTAGAGCTAACAGCTAATCGCTTTTCAGTGATTGACGATGAACTCCTTCGTGTTGATGAGCGCCCAGAGCAAGTCCTTTGTGCCGCGACTTGGGTCGCCTGATTCCTCAAAGTACATCGTTGCCCGTTCAACTTCGGAGTCTGTCGGGAATCGACTCAGCGATCGGAGATAGGCTTGTCGAATGACGGCCTTCGCGTCGAACTGCACTGCCGCCGACGGCTTCGGTTCATCAACTGTGATCTGAGCGACCGCCTGCTCGCGTTTGGCGATTTCATTTTTCATCGCCTCGACTCGTGCGGGCTTCAAATCATTCTTCTCGGCCTTGGCCAAACGCTCTTTCAATTGAGCGACAGTGGCCTCGGCCATCTTCCGAGCCTGCCGTTGCTTCAAAATCTTCTCGGCCTCTTTGGCGTCTTTTTCGGGTTCGCCACGCTTCACGACCTGATCAACCCACTTGCCCTTGCCTCCGACCTTGTCGAGTACCTCTTGATCGTTTTGAAGGAAGACTGTTTGCAACAGACTCGACTCTGAGGAGCGATCACACTCACAGTTACTGTCGCGGATCGAACGACCGAAAATCGACAGGGCATAGTCCGTCTTGCCTTTGCCGTTCCCGTTCGCTCGATAATCGACAACAGAGCCTGCGATCGCTCGCCCCTTAAGCGATGATCGCCACGAAGCGGCTTCAAAGTCACTCATCGTCGCCAGTTCAACCGCATCGACCGCGACTTCGGCAGGCAACCGGCGAGGAACCGAACGAGCAAAGTTGTGCTCGTCGTGACGGTTCGTATCGTTCGGCTGAAAGCTGAGTTGATAGGTCCGGCTGTTGGCGATCTCGCGATGCAGCCACTTCAGGTCGTAGCCGTGTTCGCGGAAGGCATCGGCCAGATAGTCGAGCAGCGCGTCGTTGCTCGGCGGGTTGGCGAGGCTGAGATCATCGGTCGGTTCGACAATCCCCACGTTGAAGTAACCCGACCAGATGCGGTTCACGATGGATCGAGCGAAGTACGGGTTGTCTTGGCCTCGCATCCAGTCCATCAGGGCTTCACGCGGATCGTCCATCTTGCCAATCGCAACTTCATCGCCACCCAATATCTTGGCCGTTCTCCCGGCAACAACCTGTGGCTGCTTCCCCTTCTGCTTATCCTTGTTGACTACCTTTCGTTCTGCATTCCGGTCCTTCGTGACATGCAACTCATTGAACGGAATGATCTCACCTTTGTTGAGTTGCTCCAACAATGCCTTTCTGAGGTCTTGCCCACCCTGTTTCTTTTTCATCTCTTCTAGGTCGATCCCCAACTTCGCCAGCATCTCCTTGTTAGCGGCCTGCGTTCCCGGCCCAGCCTTGTAGTCAAGTTGGCCAAAGAAGAGTTTGAAGCGATCGAAGTCGTCCTTCGTCCATTGGTCGAACGGGTGCTTGTGACACTGAGCACACTGAATGCGGAGGCCGAGGAACGAGTAAGCAAATCCCAACGCTCGCTCTTCCGGTTTTTGGAATTCTTTTCTCGCCCAGTAGTACGGCATCGACGGCTGGTCGGCGAAGTTTCCCTTTGGATTCTTGTGGTAGTAGTCGCTCATCCGTTCGCAGTACTGAGCGTACGATTCGTCTTCGAGACGGCTGACGGCGAGAACGATCCCCTCCATCATGTCGTCGTAGGGCATGTTCTGCTCGATGCGGACTCGCAACCATTCGTACCAGTCGGACGAGAAACGCGTCGTCGAAATCTGAGCCTTCTCGATGTTATTGAGCTTGCCCGCATTGTTGCCCGTCCAGTCGGAGAAGCGTGTCGCCCACCAAGCGGCATAGGCGGGGCGTTCGAGCAGTTCGTCGATCTTGTTCGCCCGCTTGTCCGAGGATTTGTCAACGAGGAACGCTTCGACTTCCACCGCCGTCGGCAGAGTTCCAATCATGTCGAGGCTGACGCGGCGCAGGAACTCGGCGTCGGAGGAGAGGTCACTTTGCACGATCCCGACTTTGCGAAGCTTCTGCACGACGAGTTCGTCGATCTTGGTCGGAGTGGGGACGCTCGGATAGTTCGGGCCGAACTTGTCGCTCACGGGGAGCATCACCGGGACGGGGACGACGCCGTTGTCATAGAAGACGACGATGTGCGAGTCGCCGGGGCCAGTCGAGGTCGCCAGTCCGGTGTCGTCGATGGTGACAATCGTGTCGTTGTTCGAGCGGAAGCGGCAGAGCGGCGTCACGTCCTCGCGAGCACCACTCGACCAGACGGCCGTCGCCTTGAACTGAAAGGTCTCGCCCTTCCTCTTAGCGACGATCTCGGTTGGCGATAGTTCGAGTCGCACGAACTCGGCAGACTCACTGGTGACGGGCTTCGCGCCCCCTTCGAGCCACTTCACGAGAACTCGGTGCTGCCACGTCCCTTCCTTGAGTCGCGTGCCACCTTCATGCGGCACGACTTGCAACGGTTTTTGCAGCATCAGACTTTCGTGGATATTCGTCGGGTTGATGCGAGCGGGCTTGTCCTTGTCTGCCTTGGCGAGGGCATCGTGATCCGACTTGAAGTCGTAACCAAACAGGGACAATCGGAAGCCGCCCTGACCCTGAAACGATCCGTGGCAGGCTCGACCATTGCAGCCGAGCTTGCCCATCAACGGCACGACGTGTTGACGGAAGTCGGGAGTCTCAGCGATCGCTTCGTTCGCGAATCGCTGATCGATTCGCAGCACGTCGTCAGCGGCGAAAGCCACCTCGACTCGGGCGACTTGCAGACCGAGTGAGGCCACCAATCCGAGAGTCAGTCGCTGCCAAATAGTTCGTTGCATGAGTTCCCTTTCGTCAGATGAACCAAGCTCGGCATCGTCGTCCGAGGCGTTGTGGATTTATTGATTTACTTGCCCGTGGACTCTTTGGGAGCAGGCTTGGCCCCACCCTTGTCCTGATTGGTAGTCGATCGCTCGACCGGCTTCGCGATGACGTTCACATCACTCTTCTTGACCTCATCGCTTTTCTTGAAGGGCTTCGACTTGCCAACCGATTTGCTCGACTGCGCCGACCGCCTCAATGCCGCGAACTCTTTCTCGGCGAGTTCATCCAATTTTGTGGTGAGTTCACCGATCGACTGATCGAGCTTTTCGACCCGCCTCTGCAAGCGATCTCGCTCGACCTTTCGCTCGGCCAATGTCGCTTCGGCTTTCTCGCGAACTGCGGCTTTCAGTTCCGCTTCGAGCGCCGGGTTGTCCGACATCGTCAGTCGAGCTGCCAGCAATCGGATGCGCGAGTCGCGTTGCCAATGAGCCAACTCCAAATCGCGCTGCGCGACGTTCTTGAGCTTGAGCGAAGCGAGTCGTTCAACGACGCGATCCAGTTCGACCACCGCCGCGTGATACTCCGACGGATTGTTCTGCTTGAGGTTGTTCAGCAGAGTCGCCAGCTCGGGATGGTTCTGTCCGGCGAACGCAACCGCCGCCGCTTCGCGTTCAGGAGTGAGCTTCGTCGTCGTAGCATGAGCTTTCGCCGAGCCCACGCTCCGCTCGGCTCGAGCCGCAGCACTCGGCTTGGCGTGCGAACCGTTCTTTCCGGCGGCGTCCGACTTCGTCACGTCATCCGGCTTAGGATTAATTGCCGACTTCGATTCAGCGGAACTCGCTCCACCTACGGCACTCGGGCCGTCAGCCAAGAGGAATCCCGACGGTACGAGAGCGCACGTGAACAGCACTCCCGCAACACCGAACAGACTCAGACTACGCCAGAGCTGCATCACAGTCCGTTCTCCTGCGAATCTTCGTTCGATTCCCCTGCGGGCTGAAGCTGTTCCAATGACACCGCAGTGAACAACCAATTAGGAACGGCGACCTCGTGATTCGACTCGTCTACTTCGACATCGGCGTCGTCTAAGACTGTCGCGGCCATCAAGGAACCCGTGCGCCACAGTGAGACCAACTCTGAGGCAGTCCGGTCCACTTGAGCCAACGGCTCCTGACGCGAGCCGGCTGGCCCCAATGATATCGCGGCGAGTAGCCCCGCCGCAGCCATCGCCGCTCCAGTCAAAGCCAGCCAAGAGCCGCGCGATGCACGCCGCATGGAACAGGAACGAAGCTCGAGCTGATGAGACAAAGCCACCGCTGACAAATCGGTTATGGCGACGTGATCTCGCACAACCACGCGATCTGCTGCGGCCAATTGCAGGGCGAGCGTCAGTCGAGTCGCTTCCGCGATCGCTTCGCACGCCGTGAGATCGACCGCCAAGCGTTCCTCGAACGCGGACGCTTCGCTCTCGCTCAGTTCGCCGAGGACGTACTGAACCGCCAGCCAGTTCAGCGAATCTCGATCCGGTGTGTCATCAGTACAAATGGCCATGATTTCTACTTCAGTCTTAGCGCTCAGTCTTGCAATCAAAGGACGGTCGAGTGCTACTCAACCGAGCCTCGCTTCCACCACTTCTGCAACTTCGCCATCGCCAGTCGCATTCGAGTCAATACGGTGCCAAGCGGCACGTTCAATTCGTCGGCGATCACAGCAAAGGTCTTGTCTTCATACATCCGCTGCCGCACGACGTGCTGTTGATCGAGAGGCAACTCCGCCAGCAATTCTTTCAATCGCAGGGCATCTTCTCGCAACACCAGTTCGTCGTGAGTTGAGGGCTGACATAGAGCCATTTCGCGACGAACCGTGTACTCCTGAATCGCTCTTCCTTGCACCGCCTGCCGCCGCCGGAAGGCCATCGCTTCGTGAAATCCCACCTTGAACAACCAGCCTTTGATCGTCCCTGTTCGCGCCGCGTGCCCCACTTCCAATAGGCGGCGGAACGTCGCTTGAGCCACCTCTTCCGCCGCATCGCCACTCCGTAAGACGCCGGTCAGGAAGGCCAGCAACTCGCGAAAGTGAATCTCGTACAACTCTTGAACGGCTTCAACTGACAGCCGCTCGCCAGAGACTTCGCTCGCATCGGCAGAATCCTCTGCGCTCAGGCCAATCGCGGGGAACGGCTGTCCCGGATCTGCCGGGTCGCCCTCTTCGCTCGCCAACGTCCACCCCCGTAACTTTCAAACGAGACGCCAATCGTGATGAGACCGACCGTCGATTTATTCTCGTAAATTTGGTCGAGAGACAAAAAATGCCCCAGACTCCGCTGAGGACGTCTGGGGGCACGAGAATGTCTAGGCCACAAGGTCACGTCAATCGGCAGACTCTTCGCGACGCTTAACAGCCTGTTGAAAAAGGGGGGCTGAAGTAGCCCGCAGCGTCAGCGAGGCAACGGTTTATCGAAGGTTTCGCAACACCACCGTCGCTCGCGCACGCTGCGAGATCCTTTTTTCAATGGGCTGTTAAGCCTTCGCCTTCAAAGCATCGCGAATCTCGATCAGTAGCGCCTCGGTGGGACTAGGGCCGGCAGGCGGCGCGGCGGCTTCCTTGGCTTGCATCATGGCGAGCAATTTGTTGACCGGCTTCACGATCAGGAAGAACACGATCGCGGCCACAATCAGAAAGTTGATGGCCGCGCTGATGATCAGTCCGACATCGAACACCCAGAGTTGCAGAGCCACGTCGGGCTTGGTGCTGCCCGAAATCAACTTGATGAGCGGTTCAACAATTCCTTTCGTAAAGGCTTCCACGATCTTGCCGAACGCGGAGCCGATGATGACGCCGGTTGCCAGATCGACGACGTTCCCTTTGAGAATAAAATTCTTGAACTCTTGAACCACTGCCATAAAGCGACCTTTCACAAAACGAAGCGACGGATGTCACATCATCCGCTCAAGACTCACTCAAGGGCCCCAACGGAAGACTCAGCGAGACGAACTTAACATGCCGTTGACGACATCGATCCTGCTCGGCGCCGCAGCTTAGGGGCTGTGGAAAACGGACCGCAGTCGTTTCGCAAATTGAGATCACGAAGACTTCATACCTCGCGCGGCCTAACCTGATTCTTCCTGAGCGGTGGACGTGAGTCCCCCGGCCCTTGGAGTAAAGAACCGGAGGACTCACGTCCACCGCTCGGAAATGCCTCATTCAGACCCGTGCGAGGTATCGGCTCGCCGAGTCACAATCACTGCCAGCCACATTGGTTTGCCAAGCCGAGCCAACTGATGATCGCCGCTCGGGTTCGGACTCACCGGGACTCCGTCGCAGTACTGCTCGCGGTGACTGGTCGAGCCTGAGTCGGTAGCGACTTGAGCAACGCTTGCAACCGCTCGATATCGGCCAGCTCGGCTTCCATGTCGACATTCGAGTTTTCGAGGCAGCCTTGCTGGATCACGCCGCGACCGGCGGACTCAGGCTCAGCCATGTTCGGCTCACCAGAACTCTTGGTCGCCCCCAGCAGCGTCGCTCCTAGAGGACGCAACCGTTCGGGACAAGCGAACCGCGCGAGTCGCAATTGCCCCACTGATCGGGCAGCCGTTTCAGCGGCCTCCAACACCAACACCTCTCCTTGAGCGGTGACCTGAATCTCTTGAGCTTCCGCCGGAATGACAATCGGAGGTTGCAATTCTGCGGACTCACCTGCGACCGACAAACATAGGCGGCGCTGTGTATTCAGCACCAACGCCCCGCAGCGCGTGAAGGCGGGCTTGCCATGTACGGTCAATGGAAAGAACCCGCTGCCGTCAATGGCAAGGTCGAGCGAACGACCCGTTCTTAGCAGTTTCCCCTGCTTGACCTCCAAGAAAGATGACACCAATCGACACCCTTCGGCCGGGATCGGCTCCTGCAATAAGACCAGCCCGTCACCCTGCTCAGGCTCACCCTCGGACAAGGCGTTCCAGTCGATGCCATAAGCATCGACGAGTTGCCAACGAACTCGCTGAAAGCCGGGAGTGAGCGAGTTCGCGACGTTGTGCCGCGCGAGTGTCAACGCCTGCTCGACAGCCGACACCGTCGGAGTCCAATCTGGAAGCGGCTGCCGTCGCGTTTGAGAGACCGCTTCGACTCCTACATTCGGCACGGGAACTTGAACGACACGAACCGGCCCCCGAGCCGCAGCAGGAGCAGGAGCGTCGGGCTTGTGCAGCGCACGCGGTAACGATCGCAGTTGTTTCCGAACCTGCAACAAGTCACGCACGACACCTGCCGGGATCGACTTCAATTCGTCGTACCAGATGTCTCGCTCTTCGCGAGACGACCCGACCAACTCCTCTTCGATGACACGCCGCACGGCGTTGGCATCGACGCCCACGGGAGCATGTTCTTCAGATACCTCTTGCGAGTCAGGTAGAGTGGGCAAATGCGAGTCGCCGATTGAGCTCGAACCAGTTCGCAGCTCGGGACTCTCGGACAACGCCGTCGCATCGTGCGGTGCGAGAACCGTGCGCGGAGGAACCGAACGGGTGGACTCGGGATCTGTCGCCCGCAGCGGGGATGAGCCCAGTCGGGAGGAACCCGCCGCAGACTCATCTTCGTCGCGAATTTGCAGCGCAGGCACAACCTGACTGACCCGTGTTGGCCGATCAAACTCACCCAGTAACCGCGGCAGCGACGAAGAATCCTCCCTGTCGGGCGGCAACAGCGGAGGAGGCATGAAGTCCAACGGAGACAGCCCCAAACGAGACAGGTCTGCGTGGTGTCGAGCAGCCTGGACTACGGCATTCCCGCCGCGTAATCGCTCTTCAAAATGCCACCGGATCGCGACATGCCCCATCACGGAAGCCAGTAACGCGACAGAAATTCCTGCGCCAGCGTGGCGGATCCATCCCATCGTCGATTCCTTCCGACGTTCGCTCGTACCTAACGGCCATTCATTTTCAGCGTCTGCTGCTTGGCCGACCCCATGCGGGGCGGGACCGTAGTCAAAACCCTCATTTACGGCAAGCCGCAGTCAGGCACACTGCACTCCTCACACCCCGCGTGAAACCAGTCGCTTGAACCGCTCTCACCCCTGTGAGAACATGCCGCTTAAGTTGGGTGCCTGTCGCAGACGACACCAGCCATCCGAACAATTCAATCCACTCCCCATCGAGTACACCCTGCCAACATGTCTCAGCCAACATCACCCGCGCCGCTCGTTGGTGTCATCATGGGGAGCAAGTCCGACTGGGAGACGATGCGGCAGGCGGCCGACATGCTCACCGAGTTCGGCGTTCCTCACGAATGCCGCGTCGTGTCGGCTCATCGCACTCCCGCACTCATGAACGAGTACGCCACGACAGCCGAGTCACGCGGGCTGGAGGTCATCATTGCGGGAGCGGGCGGTGCGGCGCATCTCCCCGGCATGGTCGCTTCGCAAACGGTCTTGCCCGTGTTGGGAGTGCCGGTGCAGAGCAGGGCACTCAGCGGACTCGATTCGCTCCTCTCGATCGTACAGATGCCCGGCGGCATCCCAGTCGGAACGCTCGCCATCGGTGAAGCGGGAGCCAAGAACGCGGGACTGTTGGCCGTGCGCATCCTCGCCACGACGCGACCCGAACTGCGCACCAAACTTCACGAATTCCAACAGCGTCAAGCTGACCGCGTACTGGGAGAAACCTTGACGTGACACATGCCATTCTTCCGGGAGCAACCGTCGGTGTACTGGGGAGCGGCCAGTTGGGTCGCATGTTCGCGATTGCCGCGCGGCGGTTGGGCTATCGAGTTCACGTCCTCTCTCCTGATGACGACACGCCGACCGGCCAAGTCGCCGACCTCGAAGTGAAGGCCGATTACCTCGACCTCGACCGAGTCGCTGACTTCGCCCGCAGCGTCGCCGTCGTCACCTTCGAGTTCGAGAACGTCCCCGCCGAAACGACCTCGATCTGCGAACGCTTCGCGCCCGTGCGCCCTGCTGGCTCGGTCCTCTTCACGTCACAAAACCGTCGCCGCGAGAAGACCTATCTGCGCGATGCGGGACTACCGGTGACGCCGTTCGTGTCTGTCGAAAGCATCGAGCAACTGACTGCCGCGCTGAAGGAACTCGGCACACCGGCCGTGCTCAAGACCGCCGATTGGGGGTACGACGGCAAAGGCCAGACGGTCATTCGTTCTGTCGCAGAAGCCGCCGCCGCGTGGCAAAAACTGGGCGTCCCGCACGCGATTCTCGAAGCCTTCATCGACTTCGACAGCGAACTCTCCGTCGTCGCCGCGCGCGGTCTGAACGGCGACTTTGTCAGCTACGGCCCGATCGGCAACACGCACAGCAACCACATCCTCGATGTCTCCGTCTGTCCCGCGCGCGTTCCTGTTTCGGTCGCGCGTGAGGCCATCGAGATTGCCCACGCGGTCTTGGAGAAACTCGACGTGATCGGTGTGTTGTGTGTCGAGTTCTTCCTCACCAAGGACGGACGGTTGCTCATCAACGAGACCGCGCCGCGACCACACAACTCGGGCCATCTCACCATCGACGCGCACACCTCGTGCCAGTTCGAGCAACAGGTGCGCGCCATCTGCGGCTTGCCTCTCGGTTCCAGTGAGATGCGTTCACCCAGCGCGATGGCCAATCTGCTGGGCGAGCTGTGGGAACCGTCTCTCACAAGCGACGCCGCTCACGACCAGACCCACGAACCCAACTGGCCTGCGGTCCTCGCTCACCCCAACGTGAAGCTGCATCTCTACGGCAAGCGCGAGGCTCGTGTCGGTCGCAAGATGGGGCATCTCACCGCTCTCGCGAACTCCGTCGATGAAGCCGAACGGATCGCCCGAGCCGCCCGCGATGCGATGGCCTCTCGTTAGAGATAGACCGCACGCGGTCCTGAGTGAGACGTTTCGGGCGAGCCGTGTGCCGTGAGGCCACGGGTTTCTCGCAGTGTCGAAGCACCCGCAGCCTTACGGCATGCGGCTCACCAAATGTTTCAATGTCTACCGTGCGAGGTGTAACGCACGGATGAAAGACAATACCGGAGGATAGGTTCTCGTGACCGTCCTTCGAGGCCGTCCGGCTCACCGAACCGCAGCCAGATGCAACCCGCGTTCAGCGACCACCGTGATGGGGATCATCTTGAACGCGGGAGTGCGTGAGCGGGGATCGGAGGATCTCGGGACGAGGACGTTGCATTCGGGATAGTACATCGCCGCGTTGCCCGCTCGGATTTTCTCGAACGCCGTCGCGATCACGCCGTGCATCTCGCCTGTCGTGCTGCGGATCGTGACTGCTTGACCCGGACGCAGATGGAACCGCGACAGGTCGGCGGGATGGAGCAGGATCACGTTGCGCGAGTCAATGCCGCGATAGAGATCGTACTCCTCGTAGACGACCGTGTTGAACTGGCCTTCACTGCGAATCGTCATCAGCCGCAACTCGTTGGGTTCGCCAGACAACTCGGGAAGCGAGTGGGTTCTCAACTGCGCGCGGCCCGTTTTCGTCGGGAACTGCATCGTGTAGAAGGTGCGGCCCGCCAGTTGGAATTCTTGTTTGGTCTTACCGATGTCCTTGATTTCCTTGAAGCCCGGAACGACCTTGGCGATCGCTTCGCGGATGCGGTTCGTGTCCTGCATCGACTGCCAGTCGATGGGGCCGTCGTTGCCGAGGATGCCGCTCGCGACGCGGGCGATAACTTCGATCTCGCTCCGAGGCCCGGCGTGTCGCGCCGGGCCGCCGTCACTGAGTCGGATGTAGTTGAACATCGATTCTTGCGTCGTTGCCTGCGGCTCCTCATCGCGAGCCAGCACCGGCAGGATGATTGTCTCGTCGGCCAGGCCATGCGCGTGACCGGTGTTGAGCGTCGTGTTGAGGTACACGACCATCTCCAACTGCTCCATCGCGTGCTTCGCGAACGTGGCATCGGGGTTCGAGCCATACAAGTTCCCGCCGAGGCAGAAGCCGAACTTCAACTCCTTCCGTGCGGCGGCCTCGATGCAGGCCAGCGTGTCGAGGCCGGCGGTCGTCGGGAGTTGCAGGCCGTACTCCGATTGCAGCCTTTCAAAAATCGCGTCCCTCAGTTTCGGGGTCACGCCCATCGAGCCGATCCCCTGCACGTTCGAGTGACCTCGAATCGGTAACAGTCCGGCGTTGGGACGACCGACCATCCCGCGCAGCAGCGCGAGATTGGCGATTGCTTCGACGTTCTCAACGCCATACGTGTGATGTGTGATCCCCATCGTCCACGTGAAGACGACGTTCTCGGCCGCCGCGTAACGAGTGGCAATCGCCTGGATCGCCTCCGCGCCGACTCCCGCCTTGCGGTAGATGTCGTTCCAATCCTGAGCCGCCAGATTCGCCTTCAACTCGGGCCAGTGATCGCAGTATTTCTTGAGGAACTCTTCGTCGTGAGCCTTCATCTCCACGATCCGCTTCGCCACGCCGGTCAACAGCGCGAGATCGCCGCCGATGTGAGGCTGCACGTAGAGCGAGGCTATCTTTGTCCCGAACAACAGGCTGAACGGATCGCTCGGCACACTGAAGTTGACCAGACCCGTTTCGACAATCGGGTTGATGACGACGACGTGGCCACCCTTCCGGCGAATGTGCTTGAGCGTGGACATCAGCCGCGGATGGTTGCTCGCGGGATTGCCACCGATGATGAACACGAGGTCCGCGTGATCGACATCCTCCAAGACCAGGGTGGCCGTCCCCGTCCCGAGTACGCTGTTCAAGCCGACGCCGCTCGCCTGATGACAATAGAAGCTGCAGTTGTTGACGTTGTTCGTGCCGAAGACGCGGGCGAAGACTTGCAGCAGAAAACCGGCTTCGTTCGAGCTGCGACCGCTGAAGTACCAGAAGGTCTCGTCGGGAGTGATCGCCTTCAGCTTGCCGATGATCTTGGCAAACGCCTCGTCCCACGAGATCGGTTGGTAGTAGTTCTCGCCCTTGCGGTGGAGCATCGGCTGCGTCAACCGGCCGCTCGTTTCGAGTTCCCTCGGCGAGAACGACTGAAGCTGCGGAATCGAGTATGTCTGAAAGAAGTCGGGCGTGATCGCACCCTGCATGTCGGCTGCCATCGCCTGCAACGACTTCTTGCAGACCTCGGGGAAGACGCCGCGCTCGTTGACCATCCCGCCCTGCTGCCCGCCCATGCCGACCGCGCACGTCTTGCAGGCGTTCTTGGACCGCATCGCCTTCCACAGCTTCCAAAACCCGCCGACCTCGCGCGCCTTGCGCCACGTGTAGAGCATCGCAGGCCAGCCGCCACCGGTGTTGACTCGTCGCATGTTGTGGTCTCCGCAAGGTAGCCCTGTCGCTCCGCGACAGGAAGCGCGATCGCGTAATGACACGGAACTCTAACCAGCCCGCCGTTTGTACATCGTGCCTCCTGTCGCGGAGCGACAGGGCTACCTTAGTCTCGTGATTGAAACTCGTACTCATCCAGCGATTCCGACTTCATCGTGATGCTGTAGCCGGGGGCCGTCGGCGGCAGGTAGTGTCCGTCGCGCATCGTCACCGGATCGAGGAAATGTTCGTGCAGGTGCCCCGCGTATTCGCAGAGGCGGTTCTCCAGCGAACCGCTCACGCAAACGAAGTCGATCATGGCGAGATGCTGCACGTACTCGCACAGCCCGACTCCCCCCGCGTGAGGACAGACCGGCACGCCAAACTTCGCGGCCAGCAGCAATATGGCCAAGACTTCGTTCACGCCGCCGACTCGACAGCTATCGATCTGACAGACGCCGATGGCCTGCGCCTGCAAGAACTGTTTGAACATGATCCGGTTCGCGCAGTGTTCACCCGTGGCGACTTGAATCGGTGCCACGGCCCGCGCGATGGCCGCGTGACCGAGGACATCGTCCGGAGCGGTTGGCTCCTCGATGAACCACGGTTTGAACTCGGCCAGCGCACCCATCCACTCGATGGCCTGCGGCACGTCCCAGACCTGATTGGCGTCCATCATCAGGCGGCGGTCCCAGCCGATCTCTTCGCGCAGGATGCGGCAGCGGCGGATGTCGTCCTGAAGATCGCGGCCGACTTTGATTTTGAAGACGTTCCACCCCTGAGCGAGACCGTCTCGGCAAAGCTGTCGCAACTTGTCGTCGTCGTAGCCGAGCCATCCGGCCGAGGTCGTGTAGGCGGGATAGCCGTCTCGTTCGAGCAGCGCGATCCGCTCGGCCTTCGTCGGTTCGAGCCGCTTCAACAGTTCCACCGCTCCGTCCGGCGTGAGGACATCGGTGAGGTAACGGAAATCGACGCAGCCGACAAACTGTTCGGGAGTCAGATCGGCGACGAGTCGCCACAGCGGCTTCTCTTCAACCTTCGCCCACAAGTCCCAAACGGCATTCACCACGGCGGCCGTCGCGAGATGAATGGCTCCTTTTTCGGGACCGATCCAACGCAGTTGGCTGTCGCCAGTGATGTGCCTCCAGAAACCGGCCATGTCGGCGGTGAAGGACTCCAGCGTCCGACCGATCACGAGTGGCGTGAGGGCTTCAATCGCGAGGCAACAGATTTCATTGCCTCGTCCGATCGTGAACGTCATCCCGTGCCCGGCCAGTCCGTCGGCGCGGTCGGTGTGCAGCACGACATACGCCGCCGAGTAATCCGGATCGGGATTCATCGCATCCGAACCATCGAGCGTCTGTGACGTGGGAAAGCGAACATCCCGCACAGTCAAACCGGTAATCGTGGTGGTCATCGAAAAGACCCTCTCAAACGAAAGGCCCGGCAGAACGAACGGCCGGGCCTAGTGAATGACGCGTTAGTGGTTGAGATCGCACCTGCTTCTCAGACGCGGCCTAGTGTCGGGCATTGATGGTCGCGAGCGCGGCAGCCGTCTGTCGTTTGGCGGTGCGGGTCTCATTGATGACTTGTTGGAATCGCTCGGGGTACGGGATGCCTCGCATCAGCAGAAGCGTTTCGCCGCTGGCATTCGTCAGTCGAACATCTCCCGTCTTGTAGAACGCTTGACGCGAATCGGGATCGATCGACACATCCGCGATCTGCGCCATCGGGACCGACTCCAAGAGCTTGAAGCCGAGTGACGCGACTCGTTTCACGGACCGGTTCGTGACGACATAGCGTTCGCCCAAAACTTTCATGGCGAGATAGACCAACATTCCCAACGGGGCCGTCGGCAGCGCGAACGCATGAGACAGCTTGATCCCCCAAATGCGAACGGGCACGGACTCATAGAGAGCGTTGAGAGCTTGGCCAATCCCCGTCGCGGCGATCGACGGATACAGCTCTTCCACGACCGATTCGTAATCGGGACTGACTCCCGAAATGGCCTGTTGTTTGTGCGTTTGCGGCTTCTTGGTCAGCATGGTTCAGCTTTATGTCCGTGGCGAAAAAGAGGTGGTCGAAACCGGCGGGCACGATAGTCAATGAGACCAGGGAACTCCAGTGTTGGGCGGGCGAGGGAATGAGGGCCTTGAGCAATGTGCTGGATGCGTTGTCGTTCCCAATGATCAATGACACTCTTCGTCACTTCCCTTCCGGGACAGTCACTTTCAACGCACAGCGAAAGCCAACATCGCTGAAGCCTTTGCCGATGTCGCGGCCTTGGCGACGCCATGCCGACCAATCAGACGCGCCTCCCTTGACCACGCGCAGGTTGTTGCCGCTCGACGACTTCTTCGGGCCGGCCCAGTTTCGAGGGGTCTGGTTGCTTGATGCGAGGGCATCGCGATGCGACTGCTCCGAGTAGAAGTCAGAACACCATTCTTTCGCGTTGCCCGCCAAGTCGTAGATGCCGTAAGGGCTCCTGTCGTTGGCATAGGCTCCCACGACAGTCAGAGTCTCGGGGGTGCGAGGCATTGGCCAAATCGCGCGACCGTCGCCCCACGGCGTCCTGAAGCTTTCCGGCCCGCGAGCCGCCTTCTCAAACTCCGCTTCGGTCGGCAACTCCATGCCGAGCCATCGCGCGTAGCCACCGGCCATTCCCCACGGAACACCCAGCACGGGCGTCGTCGGTGACGCAGTGGGATTGGAAATGGGAGGAATCGGTTTCTTGTTCTCTTTCTGGTCGAGCCGGTACTTCTCGAAGTCGCCGACGGTGACTTCAAACACGTCCAAGTAGAAGGCATCCAAGTTGACGGAAAACTCTGGCTGACACTCAGCTGGTCCCTCGTGGCTTCCCATTCTCACGACGCCCGCCGGGACGAGAGCCATCGTGGTGGCGGACTTTTCGCACTGAATGCGCAGCGGCAAACCTTCTTCCGAGTAGCCCGCCGCAGTGATTGCGATGAAACCCTTCGGCAGCTTGAAGCCTGATCGCGGCGTCCCTAGTTTGGAAGGTCGCGGTACCCCTCCGACGACCATTCGCGACGCATCGAACCCGAGATCACCACTCACCACCGCGAACAGTTCTTCGGGGCGAACGCGAAGCGGCGCGGAGACATCCATCGGTGTTCCGACCTCTCCCACAACGAACACGCTGCGCGGGTCCGTTCCCGGCGGCAGACCATTTCCTTTGTCAGCCACGACTGGCCGGCGGCCACCGGGACGCGGGGCTTCATTTCTGGCTGTGGGAGGATTGCCAGGAGGAGCGGGAGCCGCAGCCACCGGTTTGACAGCGGCCTTGGCTTTCGTCGGTGGCGGTGAACCACCACAACCGGACAGTACAGCGCTCAACGCCACCAGCGCGAGTATTCGGTAGGGTGTGTGCAGTCTTCGGAACAGACCGCTTTGGGTGACAACAACATCATGAACCATGTTGCCGTCGCGCACTGCCGGGAAGGTGCGTTTTGAAGACGGCACGCTCCCTACGGATTCGGCCAGTTCAACACTGATCGCGTCCTGATTCTCAACCGTGTTCATGCGTCACCTCTCACTTGCACGGATCAAGATCTCGCGCCGCCAACTCGGAAAAGGCTCACTCATGGCCGAGTGAAAAGCAATCCCGAACAGTCACTTCGCCGGGTCGAGCTTCACTTTTAACGCTACCTCTTTTTTGTCGCGAACCACCACCACTTCAACATCATCACCCGGCTTGAACTTTCTGAGGGCCGCATCGAAGTCGTCGAGATTCGTCACCGCTTGGCCACCCAATTTGATGATGCGGTCGCCCCCCTTCAAGCCTCCTTTGTCGGCCGGACTCCCCGCCGCCGCGCCGCTGATCGCATAGCCCGGCTCTTCATTGCCGAACTCGGGGATCGAACCGAAATACGGCCGATTGCCGCCGCGATTCATTGTGGCGGCCCCCTTCACTTCAACATACCCCGGCTTCTCTGGGTTGGCGACGGTGGTCGAGACCAACTTCTCGATCAGGTCGGTCACGCGCGCCACGCCGTCGATGTTCAGTTTCTCCCAATCGTCGGTCGGTTTGTGGTAGTCGGGATGCTCACCCGTGAAGAAGTGCAGCACCGGAATCTTCTTCGCATAGAACGACGAATGGTCGCTCGGCCCGAAGCCTTCGGGTTTGAAGATCAGATGAAAGTTCCCTTCATCGTTGTGTTCCTTGAGCAGTGGCTCCCAGCGCGAACTGGTGCCCGTGCCATAGACGATCAGCTTCTGATCGTCCTTCAACCGGCCGACCATATCCATGTTGAACATGGCGATCGTCTGCTCCAGCGGAAAGACCGGCTCCTTGCAGTAGCGAGCCGAGCCGAGCAACCCGAGTTCCTCACCGGTAAACGCCATGAAGACCATGCGTCGCGCTGGCTTTTGGGTTTTGGCGGCCTCCCCGTAACGACGGGCCAACTCCAACAACGAGATCGTTCCCGACGCGTTGTCGTCAGCCCCGTTGTGAATGTCGGTCGATCCGGGCGCGAGTGAGTTCGCGCCGCCCCGTCCGACGTGATCGTAGTGAGCACCGATCACGACGGTCTCGTCTGCGAGTGGTCCTTCGCCGTCAATCACGCCGATCACGTTGAAGACCTCGGTCTTGACCTTCTCCATCGTCAACGCGCCGCGCGCCTTCCAACCGGGGATGACTGCCGAGCGAGGCTTCAGGTCCGCATCAATCTGCTGTTCGAGCTTTTCCTGCTCAACACCGATCGCGCTGAACAACTTGCTGGCCAACTTCTGCGTGATGTGAAACGCCGGAGGGACCGGCTTGTTGTCGCCATGTCCCGCGTAACCGAACTTCATGAGAGCGTCATCGTTGGGCGAAGCTCCCGCCGCTTTGACCGACTTGAGTTGATTGACCGCCGCTGTCAGCTCATTGCGAGCGTTCGTTGTCTTTTCGACGTTGGCTGCGTCCTGCGCGACGAACTCTTCAGCGCTCGACACCACCTTTTCGCTCGCCTTCACCAAATCGTCGCGGCGTTTTTCGACCGCCTTGCGACCCGAGTAAACATCGTTGACGAACAGCACCGCCGCCGCTTTTTTCGCTGCCGCGTGAGACATCTTCGACCGCAGGTCCGCGTGACTAGCAAATGCATGCGCCGCCTTCACGTCGGCCTGACGAGGTGTCCGCCGCAACACCACGACCACTTTGCCGGTCACGTCGATTCCCGCGAAGTCATCGTAAGATTCATCCTTCGCCTCGATCCCATACCCACAGAAGACGACCTCCGCATCGAACAATCCTGACCCGCTGAACGAACACGCCTCGCAGTCCTCGCCGAGCTTCAAGTCGATCGTCTCACCGTTCGGTCCGAGCAGTTGCAATGAGTTCGGTGCGGTCAGCTTCGCGCCGGTCGTCAGTTCAAACTTCTGAAACGATCCGCCTGCGACGCGATCCACGGCCAGTCTCGCTTTCGCGAACTGCTCTTCGATGAACTTGGCCGCGAGATTGATTCCGTTCGTACCCGGCCCGCGCCCTTCCAGTTCATCGGACGCCAAGTATTTGACATCACTCAGCAACCGTGACTTCACCTCGGGCAAGGCCTCGCCTCGCAACGGCATCACTGCCGCCGTCACCAGTCCCATCACTCCCACCATCAACGCCAGCACTCGAATCATGAGAACC
The DNA here is from genome assembly GCA_043743205.1 of Schlesneria sp. Lineage (GTDB taxonomy): Bacteria > Planctomycetota > Planctomycetia > Planctomycetales > Planctomycetaceae > Schlesneria. Next base: position 2,229 of record JAYTXB010000667.1, on the reverse strand, counting down.
TCATCCTGCACTCGGCCCGTGATTAATACGCAGCCGAGAAACTAACTTTTTGATTTGTAGGATGGGCACTCTTGCCCGTCCTCACACTTCTTGCCGAACAACTTCCGATCGATCAATGATGTTCACGATCAGCGACATTCAGTCGAAATCTGGACGGGCAAGACTGCCCATTCTACGACAGGGTGGGATTGTAAGCAGGCCCTCCAACTGGGCGACAGTCTGGCCGGGTGCCGTCGCCAAGGCGTAGCGCTCCCCGGCAGCGTAGCGAGTCCGGAAGCCTCTACGGCAAGGTAGCCCTGTCGCTCCGCGACAGGTAGCGCTTTGCGGAATGAATGTTCGATGACCAGTCGGCATCGCCCCCGATCCCACGTCTCATCTGCGATCTCGCTACCTGTCGCGGAGCGACAGGGCTACCTTGCCGAACAATCTTTCGGACTCGTCACGCTGCTCCGAGAACCACCCATTGGCGACGGCACCTCAGTCTGACCGACCTTCGCTCACGCTCAATCCAACACCAGCCCGCTTCACACTTTTTACCCACATCCACGACCCGCGCGCGCGTTGACCATGCCGAACGATTCTCTCAGACTCCTTCAACCTTCGGCCCTTAATCCTTAACAACATGGAATCGTAAGCGTGCAGCGGTATCAGCGACAATTCGATCTGCGACGAGCAAACGTTGTCCCGCTACGAACTCGTTGCTTCCACGTGGTACTCCTGTTTTGTTTCTGTGCTGGGTTGCTCGTTGAGCCGGTGACAGATGTCGCGTTGTCTGAGGAGTCACCTCCCGCCAGGATCGGTACGTCTCAGCAGACGACGTTCGTTTCACCCGGTCGCTTTGTGTGGAACCAAGTTGTGACACCGATCATCTCGCGAGGCCAACAACTCGCTCTAGCCCGTCCGTTCGACCTGCCGCGTCGGTCGCGGGTCAGCCGCGCGCACCGGCCACTCCGCCAGTTTGTGTTTGTCGGTGGCGACCGCGTTTCGGCCGAGTTGCTTCAATGGGGGGGCGACTCAGTCAGCCTACGTCTGACAGGCGGGCACATTGTCTCGGTCCCTCAAACCTGCCTCGCCGCGATCGCGATGCCGCCGGGCGAATCAGAGCTGATCGCCGAATCGTTCGAGACCGATGTGGGGCTGAGAAACCCCATTGCAGAGACAACTTACTCCCGCGAGAGCATCGACTCACACCACGTTGCCAGTGGGGCACGCTCACTCAAACTCTCACCCGCAACCGAGCCGCTCACCGTGACCAGTCACTTGGCTACGAAGAGCGTTCGCGTTCAGTTCTGGTTCCGCATCGAACGCGACATCTCTGACCAAGACTTCCGAAGTCTCGGCGACTTCGGAAGTCTGCCGAACGCCGTTTCCAATCAGGCCAACCCGGCCGAAAGAAAGCTCGCTGTTGGAAGCATGAGCTTCCACTTCGATCTGCCTCACGCAGACAACACGTTCGCGTTGAGTCTCGACGGCGCGCGACTGACCGTTGCCGAACATCCGCGACACACGGGAAGCGGGACCACGCAAGCGGTCGATCTTCGTCCCGGCTGGCACTGCGTGACGGCGGTCTTCACACCACAGCGAGTCCTCTGTTTTGTGAACGCAGCGCTGCTCGCATCAAGCCCCGGCATTGACGCGCCGCTCCATTCGATCCGCATTTCCGCCACGGAGAACCTGTGGATCGACGACCTCCTCGTTAGCGAACTCCACGACGATCACCTCGCCGTCGCGGTCGATTCGCGCGACGAACACGATGTCGCCGTCACGCACTCGGGAGACGAATACTTCGGTCGCATCACTCATGCGGAGCCGCTCGGCATGACGCTCCATGAGATCGCGGGATCGGCGAAGCTGGAGCTGCCGTGGTCCCGGCTCGCCACGATCAGCCTGCACCGCAGCGAGCATCCGGTACGAGAACCGTCCGCACGAGGAACGTCATTGCGAGCACGCGCGGAGTCGCCAGACGGTCTGGTGGCGAAGCTCGATTGGCAACCGTTCGTTGATCGCCCGCAACTGGTCGCAGATCGGCTGCGACTCTCGATCCTATCGACGAGTTCCACCGAGCTGCACGTCGCCCATCCATGGCTCGGCGAGTTCCTCATTCCGTGGCGAGACCTGCGTCGCATCGAACCGCTCTTCATCGGACATTCGCACCTGCTCGACGCGCGATACGTTCACTTGGGTGACTCACTGCGTGCCGACTTTCATCGACCGCGTGCCGACGGAACG
>JAYTXB010000666.1:0-12173 GCA_043743205.1 Schlesneria sp. | reverse complement strand
TTCACGGGCGAGCATGTGGGACTGCGAGCGACGACCGTGGATGGTGTGTGGAAGGTGTGGTTCGGGCCGCAATGCCTGGGCGAGTTGAATCTGAAAGAGACGGCAGAAAACCGACGGGTGGTCCGTCGACTGCCCGGGGTCTCGGACGGCGCGAAGGGGGGTGGAAGCGACTGCGTTCGCTCCGCTCACTCCGTCGCTTCCACCCCCCTTCCAGAGTAGGAGGAATGTGTCACCCATGTCCCCGAACACCTGTTACCCTTGTCTCCAGTCCAAACAGATGACTCCGAAGCAGTGGCACATCCAACGCAATTCGATCGGTCAAGCAAGGCCACCCCGCCTCGTGGCTCGCGTATAGACCTCGCACGGCCATGAGTGAGATGTTTTAGTACTACAGCGCAACGTTCGTTACGGTCGTCAACGTAAGTTGCCTTGAAGATGTGACTTTGGAAACGGTTGTGATTATTCGTGTTGTAGTGTTCTCCTGGTTGCTGAATATTCGTAAGATGTTATTCACGAATGTGTTGCGACAGTCCGGACGGCAAACTCTGCGATGTAGAAGTGAGGCCACGGGTTTCCTGCGGCGATCAAGAACCCGCAGCCTGACGGCCTGCGGCTCGCCAGTGTCTCAACTTTGGCCGCGTGAGGTATGGACAGAGCTTTTTCAACGGATGGTCAGGCGAAATCTGTAATCGTTCGGCTTCGTACTCACGACAACCATTTGCGACACCGCTCGGTCTCCCAAATGGGTCGAGTCCTGTGCTGAAAGGGAGAAGCGGGCGGGTGAGGCCATTCTCGTTTGGCGACTTTCCGTTCCCGCGTCCCGTTCGGAGTCTGTTTTCGATGACCGAGGTCACTCGCATTCTGTCGCGGATCGAATCGGGAGACCCGGTCGCGGCGGGACAGTTGCTGCCGTTGGTCTACGAAGAACTACGGTTGCTGGCTCAGGCCAAGTTGGCGCACGAACAGCCCGGCCACACGTTGCAGGCGACGACGCTGGTTCACGAGGCTTACCTGCGACTGGTGGCGGGACAAGTTGAGCCGCACGATTGGGACGGTCGCGGCCACTTCTTTGCGGCAGCAGCGGACGCGATGCGACGCATCCTCGTGGTCAGTGCCCGCCGCAGGCAGCGACGGCGATCCGGCGGCGACCTGGCGCGCGTAGACTTGGACGAACTCAACATCGAGGCACCGGAACCGCGCGAGGATTTGTTGGTTCTCGACGCAGCTCTCGACAGGCTGAAGTCGGTCGATCCGCTCGCGAGCCAATTGGTGCAGCTCAGCTACTTCGCCGGACTGACTCAGGCCGAAGTGGCCGAGATGCTCGACCTAGCCCCACTCACCGCCGACCGCCTGTGGGCCTTCGCCCGCGCGTGGCTGCATCGTGAAATCGGACAGGCCGACCCGCCGGACAAGACGCCTCCGGCCACGAAATAAGACGTTTCCTCGGTTAGCCACAACGCCTGCGGCGTGGGAGAAAACGCAGGCAAATCGTAGTTCGCACGCACGCCGATGGCGTTGCGGCTAACCGAGGAAATGTCCCGGTCCCGCCCGCAAGCGGAACAATTCCGAGAAATTATTGGCGAACTTTCCGCGCCACGTCGGATTGAGAGATGAGGCAACTGTTCGACGCCGTTCCGAATCAAAGACAGCCTTCATCGTTCCGCGTGAAGAGAGCCGAGCGCAGACGGGCCTGGCTCGAGAAATACGCATGGTTCGTACGCAAGACCGCCAATCATCCCTTCGCTTGAGTTTGTCATGACGATTGTCGCGCTGTCTCACTTCCACTTTTTACGCGCTCGGCTGACTTCGCGCGGAGCGATGAAGGCGACTCAATTTGATCGAGACCCCTGAAAAATGTCTGACCTCTGTTGTTTTCGCCTCTTTCCAACCGCGATGAACCGACCATGTGGATTGATCCAGCTGACACCGGACGCTTGCCTCGCACAATCATTCCAACCGAGGGTCACTGACCATGAACGAACGAATCATTTTCGATGCCGCGCTGGAGATCAACGATTCACAGTCGTGGCGAACCTTCATTGAGAAAGTCTGTGCCGGGAACTCGGAGCAGTTCGCTGCGGCCGAAGTGCGGCGGTGAGGAGGCTGGTCGTCGATACAGGCATGCACTCGATGGAGCGGCTTCGCGAACGCGGAATCCAGTTCTTCAAATACAACGCCCCAAAAGACAAACTCGACATCATCAACGAGATCGACCGCTACATCGCCAGGCCCGGCCAAGCCCTTGCCTACAAAATCGGCGAACTCAAGATCAACGAACTCCGCGCGAAGGCCAAACAAAAACAAGGTGACAAGTTCGACATGCGCGGGTTCCACGATATCGTCCTCCAAAACGGAGCCGTCCCCCTCGACATGCCGGAACGAGTGGTTGGCGACGACGCTGTAAACCCGTCGTTGGCGTGTGGGCCCGTGCTGTGCGTTTCGATCAGGGGCGGCGCAAGGAAGGCAAGATGTAGTGATTCACGACTACGACGCGGGTCGGGATTGTCCAGAATTCTTCTGTTACGTCTGGCGTTTGGTCACATCCACGACAATGATATCGCCCTAAATTGCGACACAGGAGGTCGATGAAACACGGGCAGGGACGTTTCACAAATTGAGCCAACGGGCCATTCTTGCGAGCGAGGTTGCCATGTCGAGCAACGATCAGATCACGTTCAACGATGTCCTCAACGCCGAGGCCCGTGAGATCAATCGCCGCCGCTCGGCTGCTGAACTTGGTAGTAACGAAGCACTCCACATTGACGATGATTCCGATGATGACTTGGCTGCTGATACAAAACGCCCCGCCACTGCGGGCTTAGCCCTATCAGGGGGCGGCATTCGCTCCGCGTGTATCGGCTTAGGCCTGCTCCAGTCCCTCTATCGGAACGGTATCCTGCGACACATCGACTATCTCTCCACCGTCTCAGGCGGAGGCTACGTCGGTGCCTACCTCTCCTCGTTCCTCGCAGCCAACAAGGGAAAGATCGACTGGACGCCAGGGCAGTCAGAGGCTCGTGAGCAAACGAAGCTACCGTTCCACTATGAACCTGGAACGGCCCAGCCCGCCGCTATCCAGCGCATGGCCAACCGTGGCGAGGCTTTGAAGGAACCGATCAAGTTTCTCAGCAGGCACCTGTGGGGATTGATCACCGTAAATATGTTTGTCTTCAGTGGGCTGACGGCGCTCGGCGCCTTTGCCGCGTATCTCTTCCGAATGCTGAATGCTCCTGGAAGCGTACTGTTTCTCCGGCAACTCGGCTTTCAAGATGATCTCGGGCAAGCGTTTGCTCCCGCCTTTTTCATGTTTGTGTTATGGCTGATCAGCATTACGGTTGCGGGATTGCTGCGGCGGCGGCGCTTCAAAATCCCTCCGTTCTCATCAGCAATGTATTTTCTATTCACATTGACTCTGGTGATCGGATTCGTATCTCTGCTAGCGACAAAAAATGTAGAGACGAGTTATTTTGAAACAGCGTTCGGCTTGACAAAGGAAATGAGCAACGGCATTCGCGCCATCACAGGTTGGCTGTCTCAGGGATTCTTGGTTGTCTTTGCCGTTGGCATTGCGCCATATCTCAATTTTAATGCTGTCATCCGCAGCGGCACGCAACCGAGGAACCGAGTGGAAAGCTGGATTTTCAATCTTGCGAGTTCCGCATTGTTGTTCGGTTCACCGTTGGTCGTTTTCTATGTCCTTGCGAGGGAGAACGTCTCCGGTTGGAACGAAGAGCGGCCCTCCTCCAACGAGTTGGCACGTCCAAGTATTCGATCTTGGCCTGAGTTTTGGCGGCGAGTCGGTGAACCCTATGGCCGGACCAAGGTGGGCGATCTCAATAAAGACAACATTCTGGAAAATACGACAACGCCGAGCGATGTGATTTGGGCTTGGTCTTACGATACGGAGTTGATCGCGGTCGCAGAAGCGGACGGCAACGCCAGTGCCAAGACTACTCTGACGGCTGGCACATTTGATCGAATTGACAAGGCGGCTCCTGCTCAATGTGTCGTACTCCAAGAAATGATCGAGCGACAGAATAAAGAGATTTGGTTCTTGCAGAGATGGTTTCAATTTGGAGAGTACGCGCTCAGAACTGACGAACAGTTCCAGCAGCGATGGAATGCCGGTGCACGGCTTGCGGAATGGAAGGAGGCAATCATCCGCGACTTCAACGAGGATGTTCTTTCCGATCCGTCATTTTACAAGAGTTTTGAACGGCCGATCGAAAAAGCGATACCCAGTGCGGAAGTGAAGCCCAGTGCGGAAGTGAAGCCAAAGCCTCGCTATATGCTGGCGGCTCCATTTCTGAGCATCGTCGATAAGCCGCTCAACGATACCGTGATCAAGAATAGTAAGGGAAACGCCCTCGAAGACATCGATCCTGACACGCGAGAGATTCCAGATGAATGGTTGTCAGACATCAACAGGAGGGCGAGGGCAATTGATCAGATGCTTCCTGTTGCCAAGAAAGTATTTGAGGACGTGGAACGCCTCTATAAAGACTCGCAAGATGACGCCTTGAAAAAACTGAAAAGCGAAATCAACGCCGAGGCGAGAAGAGAATCGCCACAGACAGACACCAACGAAGATAAGTCTCCACCTAGCCTAGAAGGCGAATCGACAAAGATTTGGAAGTTTCTGAGAAGAGCCGTCAACTTGCGCCGAGAGGAAGCGGCAAAGCGGACTCTCGAAGCGAGATACATCGAAGACAATCAGTCGAACTTTCAGACGAAGCTGACCAAGGCGGAAAAGGAACTCGCCAACATTGAGGAGTTGATGAATCGCGTGCAGCGTTTGAATCGCAACTTATTGCGTGCCTATTTCGGGAAGGACTTGATTTACCCCCAGAGTGAGGTATTTGCCGTCGTCGTCAACGAGCATGACCAGCAACTGCGGCTGAAGGTGTTCTGGATCAGCATCTGTCTGTTTGTCGTGTTGGGGTCGTTGTTCAGCGTGAATCCGACGATGTTGCACGGGTTTTATCGAGATCAGTTGGCTTCGATCTGGCTGAATTATCATCCGCAGCATGGCATCACCGTCCCGATGCACGAGCTAAAGAATTGCGAGTTTGGCGGGCCGCTGCATCTGCTCCACGGGACACTCAGCTTGTATGGGCCTCGTCGCGATCAGGAGTTAGATACCGCCGTTAGATTTACTTTCTCGCCTCTGCATGTCGGGGCAAAGCGGATTGGATATTGTGCCTCCGACCAATATATGCGTGGGACGTGTGATCTCGCAGACGCGATGGCGATTTCTGGTGCCGCCGTCAGTCCCACCGCCACCGACAACATCTTGGTTCGAGCATTGCTCGTGCTGTTCAATCTGCGGCTCGGTCAGTGGATGCATCACCCACGGCGTCCGCCCGGCGATCTGGCTTGGCCGTCGCCACTGCGACTGTTGTGGGGCTACTTGATGGTCGAGCCGCCGTTGCGTGACTACGTGTTTGTCAGTGATGGGGGCCATACCGAGAACACTGGGATTTCGGCGCTGCTTCAGCGGCGCAGTCGTCTCATCATCGCTTGCGACTCCGGCCAGGACGGTGACTATACGTTTGCAGACCTGCGCAAGTTGTTGATCGAGGGCGACAACAAGTATGGCATTCGTTTCTGGACGACCGGCCGGGAGCAACATCCTGCTCGATGGGATGACTTGATGCCCAACGAGAAAACCAAGCTTCCCAAAGACCTGACAAATGAAAACGCAAAGCTATCCAGGGAACACTTTGTCGTGTTGCGAATTGAATATCCAATTGATCGCCAAACAAAACAGGCGACGCTTTCCGATCAGCCTGGAGCTAACGCAGACGATATTGCTCGGAGAGGTTACTTGGCTCGCACCGGCTACTTGATCTACATCAAGCCCTCGTTGACCGGAGACGAGTCGCCTCAGTTGATGCAGTTCCGGCACAGCCATCCTGCGTTTCCCCACGACCCGACGCTCGATCAATTCTTCGAGCCGAACCGGTTCATGGCCTATCGCGAATTGGGCGAACACATGGGCGATGACGTTTATCGGCGTCTGTTCTCCAATTGGAATCTCGATCAAGTCACCAATCTTCCGTGGCTCGCTTCGTCTTGGATTCCCGAGGAAGATCAGGCCACGTTGGAGCAAGCAGTGCTTCCGCAGCCCCCTGCCGATGAATCTGTTCAGGCACCGCCAATCGGTTCGCCACCCTCGGCTCCCACCGCAACGACGGAAAGTGCGCCGATACCGGTGGAGGCTGTTCATGAGGAGATTCTCACATCGCCAGCCACAGCCAATGAGTGCGGCCTTCACACCCTCAAGGATGTCCCTTTCGAGTCCCAATCTTCCCGCGTCTTCCAGATGTTGCGTCATGCCGACGCGGGGGTGAGACAGGTGGCCTGCTGTTATCTCTGCGAGTACGGTGACATTGGCTCGCCCAAACTGAAGCGAAGTTGCTTGGCTGTTTTGAGGGCAACGCTCTCTCAAGAGCAGAGCGACACCGTGCGAATGGAATTGTGCAAAGCGATGAAATTTGTCGGCGGAGATAGCCGGAGTGTGGCTCGGCTTCTCAAGAGTATGGTCAACGATGACGGCGAAGCCCCCGCAGTCCGCACCGTCTGCGAATTGCTCTTGGGCTAGCGTGAGAAACGGTCCATGAGACTGCGTTCAATCAATCATTAAGCGGCAAAGCCCCCCGGACTCTTTTGGAAAGAATCCGGGGGCTTGTTGTTGCGTTGCGTGACCGGCTTTGAACTGTCGTTTATCTCTTGAACATCGCATCGCCGGGGTTGCCGCGTGACATGAGGTAGGCGAGGAGGTCGAGGGCCTCGTCCTCGTTGAGGGTCTTCAGCAGGTCTTTGGGCATCAGTGAGGTGGCGGATGCCTGCTGCTCCTCGATGTCGGCCTTCTTGATTTCGACCGTCTTGGTCGCGTTCTCGGGGTCGATCACCAGCGTGATGCTGTCTTTCGTATCGTTGATCAGTTTGCCGGTGTACGACTTGCCGTCCTTGGTTTCGACGATGGTCGCCTTGAACTGGTCGGAGACGACTTTGCTGGGATCGACGATCGCTTCGGCCATGTCCTTGAGCAGGAAGCGGCCCGCCAACTGAGTGAGGTCCGGACCCGTGGCTCCTCCGTCTCCGGCGAAGCGGTGGCAGACGATGCAGCGGGCGGCCCCGTACATTTTCAGACCGTTCTTGAAATCGCGGTTCTTCATTTTGTCGGCGGACAGCGCGAGGAGTTCGTCCAGCGAGTACTCGCGGCCCGGTCCCTTGGCCTTCGGCAGTTCGGGAGCGACATACGGTTTGCGAGCGCCGCTTGCTTCAAGCTTCAATCGATCGGCGTCCGTCAGCAACGAAAAAGCTTCGTTGTCGATGTTGTTGAGGTACTTGGGATAGGTCGCGCCGCCCGACCATGTGCGGGCCTTGTCGAACCACGCGAAGTACGTCTTCCGGTCCTCGAACGTCCAGCCGGTCTTCAGCGTGCGCAGATGGAAGGCGTAGTGGTACTGCTGCTGATCCGGCTGGTTGGCGAGCATCGCGGCGACCGTGCCGCCGTAGCCCTTGTTGCGTTCCAACAATGCGCCGATCTGCTCCTGCGTAGCGACTCGTTCTTGCTTGAGAACCGGCAGCAACTTCGCCAAGACGTTGGGTGACTGGAAGTGAATCATCAGGATCGACAGCTCACGGTTGACGAAGTCCGACTTCTGCGGGAACAGATCGTCAAATTTCTTGGCCAGCGCGGCGCACGCCTCCTTGTCGGGATTGCCGAGCCGGATGAACGCGAGTTGATAGGCACGCAGCAGGCCGAGTTGTTGTTCTTGATCGAGCTTTGTGAAATCGAGTTTGCCGAGGGCGTCGAGTATCTTTGGCAGAAGTGACGGCTCAGCTTGACGAGCCAAACCGACACAGCCATTGATGACGAGGTTGATTGAGCTTCTCGACATTCTCTGGTCACGGGCACCAAGTTTTAAGGCCGAAGTAAAGATCACATCCTGCCAATGCTCGACCGGAATTCGCTCCAATGCGACTCGCGCGGCGTAGCTGATTTGGCGATCCGAATTCTCAAGGTATGGAATGACCGACTCGGCAGCCAACTTAGGATCATGCTGGCCGACATGGAATTGCTCAATGTTATGACGCAGATCTCGCAAGGCTTCCGACGGTGGCTTGTCAACGTTGCGACGAGATTTCGCATCGACCGTCGAAACATCTTCCTTGCCGACGTAGGTGACTCGGAACAACTCGGACTGAGTGCCTCGGCCGCCGATGGTGAAGTACAAGGCTCCGTCCTGGCCGACGGTGCAGTCGGTCAGCGGCAGCGGCGTGCGCGAGATGAACTCTTCCTTCGTCGCTTTGTATGTGGAACCGGACGGCTCCATGTGGATGGCGTACATTGTGCCGAAGGTCCAGTCGCAGATGAACAGTGCCTTCTGGTACTTGGCGGGGAACTTGGTGCCGTACCCGAACTCGACGCCGACGGGACAGCCGGGGCCGATGTCGATCATCGGCGGGAGGCTGTCCACGTAATACGCGGGCCACTTGCCAGTGCCGCTTCTCCAACCGAACTCGCTGCCGCTGGTCGCATGGACGACTCGCGTCTGACGATGCCACGGCGCACCAAAGTCATATTCCATGTCGGCGTCGTAGGCGAACATCTCGCCGTCCGCGTTGAACGCGAAGTCGAACTGGTTGCGATAGCCGGACGAGAACACCTCCCATGTCTTGCCGTCCGGGTCGGTTTTGCAAATCCACCCGCCCGGCGCGAGCACACCCGCGGCATGACCACTGGGATCCCAATAACGCGGCAACAACACATCCTCATCCCAGTTCGGTATCAGTCGGCTGGTGACTCCTTCCGGCAGAGTCGCTCTCAGTTGTTCGGTGCGCTGTCCGCCCATCGTCTGCGGTGGAGCATTCGTCTTGATCTCGAACGGCAGCTTCGTGTGATTGCCAGCGATGACGTAGAGCGACTTGCCGTCGGGCGACAGGCGAACGGCATGCGGCCCGTGCTCGCCGCCGCCGGGGATCGCCTTCAACAACTCGACCTTGTCGAACTGATCGTCGCCATCCGTGTCCTGGCAGCGATAGAGTCCGCTGCCCGGTCCGCCATTGCAGACGACGTAGAGACTGTCAAATGCCCACAGCAAACCCTGCGCGCCAGACATTTGCTTGCCGTCGATCTTGATGTCGAGATGCTCGACCTTGGTTTCTCCTTCGCCTAACCGGACGCTAGCGCGTTCCGGCTGATTGGCACTGCCGATCGGAGCAGGAGTGACACGGCACAGGCCGAGATTCCCTTGATCGCTGACGATCAAACGCCCCTTCGGATCGCAGGTGATGTTGACCCACGAACCGAGCGTCTCCTTGGGGACCGTGAAAAGTCGTTCGACTTGGAAGCCGGGAAGCAGGTTGAACAGATCGCGCGGCTCGGTCGAAGAGTTGCCTTCGACGAAGGACTTTCCGCCGGGATGGTCTGCGAGTTTTCGGAGGACGGTTGCGGCCACGGTCTCCTTCGCGTCGCGTGCTTCGGCCGCTTGCCAGCTCGCATCGGTTGCGACAAACCGTCCCTTACCGTCAGTGCCAACCAGTGCGATCTTCGCGACGAAGCCCGCGATCCCGCCGCCGTTCACAACTTCCGCTTCAATGACATTCCCGGTCGGCTTGAGTTGCGACAGGATGTCGAGCGTTACTGGTTCATTCCAATTGTCGCTCGCACCGATCTTCTTGCCGTTCAAGTAGAGCGTCATCGAATCATCGGACGCCGCTCGCAGAAATGCGGACTGAACACTGCCGTCAAACGTCTGCTTGAGCACGTACTTCTTGTTTTGATCGGCTCCCCAAATCCAACTCGGGACCGGTCCCTCCGCGAAGACATTGGACTTCGGTTGGTTCGGCTTCTCGACGGCTGCGGTCCCAGCCGCCGGAGCGATTTCGGGGGCCTGCGTGAACTGCCGCGCGGCAGCAGCCTCTTGAGCGATCACCAGCGACGCGCCAAGCCACAATGGGCTGACCATCAACGCGGCACGAGTCATACGGGCGGCAGTGGTCGCAAGAGAGACACTGGCCCAAGCAATTCTTCGACTGAGGAGCATCGTCATCGCAGGCGGTTCCTTCGGCGGGTGAGATCAAAACGGCAGGTCCAAACGGGGGCCGAGATAGTGATGCAACGCCCGTGATTTTGCGAGCCTCCCCACGCCTGTTCGGCGCAGGTCTCCTCTTCGCGAGCGACTTATCAGGCGACCGGCAGGAAATGATTTACCAACCCGATGTGCGAGTTTGGAAGTAGAGCATTTTGAGTCGCGAAGCGACGGTAGCAAATAGCCTTGGGCGTCAGCCCAAGGAATCGGGAGAGAGAGTATGACAGAGCCGCGAAGCGGCGGCCGTTTCCAAGCCTAGCATTGCTGCCGCCGCTTCGCGGCTCAGAAAAACGGGCCACTTCTAAACTCACGCTTGGTGTTGGGAAGAGAATTACTGCCGGTCACCTTGCTCTTGAACCACGAATCAAAACCAAGAGCAGCGGATTGGGGGTGGGCGTGTTTGTGAACCATTGCAAGACGGCTCTGCGCGATCCGCAACAAAGCCTTTCGATTGGGGTGTGCGTGGCTTAGACTCGCCGCCGCTCTGAATCCTGCCATCGGTCCCCGCCCGCCTCGTGAAGTGACACATGCCACGCTCGTGTTCCTCGTCGCCTCTTCAGTCACCGTCGTTCGGCGACTCGCTTCCGTGTACCGGTTGGGAGCGAGTGGTCGTGATTCTCACTGTGATGTGCATTGCCCTGCTGTTCGTCGGATTGCCGGCTCGCGCCGAGGAAGTGTCGTTTCAAAATGACGTGATGGCGGTGTTGTCGAAGGCGGGCTGCAACCTCGGGACGTGTCACGGCAACGCGCGGGGGAAGGGCGGGTTTCAGATTTCATTGCGCGGGCAAGACCCGATGAGCGACTTCGCGGTTTTGACGCGAGACTGGTCGTCGCGGCGAGCCAACGTCAGTGAACCCGATCACAGTTTGCTGTTGCTCAAGCCAACTCAACAGATCGCGCATGAAGGGGGCAAACGATTTGAGATCGACTCGGCCGAGTACCGTCTCCTGCATGAATGGATCGCGGCCGGAATGCCGTCCGATCGGGCTGAGGGTCTGAAACTGGTGAAGCTCAGTGTTACGCCAGGTGAGGCATTTCTGACACTGGTCCCCTCGCCCCCGTTCTCGGGGGAGAGGGCGAGGGTGAGGGGGCTGAACGATGAGAGAGCGTCGTTGAAGCCAGCAGCCAAATTAGAAGAAACCCCTCACCCTAACCCTCTCCCCTCCAGGGCGAGGGGCGAGGGGACAAAGCCAGAAGAGGCCAAGCGAGACAGCGCGGACCCGGCACGCGGGCCACTCGCGCTGACGGGTTGGCAACTGCAACTGACGGTGCGGGCGGAGTTCTCCGATGGCACCACGCGCGATGTGACGACGCGGGCCGTGTATGAGGTCGCTCAACCGATTGCCGACGTGTCGCACGATGGTCTCGTCATGGGGCGATCGGTCGGCGAGACCACGATCCTAGTGAGGTATCTCAACCAGCAGATCGGCGTGCGCGTCGCCTTCGTTCCCGAACGGCCTGGCTTTGTGAAGTCACAGATCGAACCGGCCAACTTCATTGACGAACTGGTCTTCGCGAAGCTCAATACTCTGCGGATCAACCCGTCGGTCGTGTGTGACGATGCGACGTTCGTGCGGCGTGTGCATCTCGATCTGCTCGGACTGATCCCGACGGCCGATGAAGCGCGTGCATTCGTGGCTGATCGCGCGACTGACAAGCGAGCGAAGCTCATCGACACGTTGCTCGAACGGCCCGAGTTCGCCGATTGGTGGGCACTCAAATGGTCCGACCTGCTGCGGATCGAAGAGAAGACGCTCGATCGTAAGGGGGTCGAAAATTTTCATGGCTGGCTGCGAGACTCGTTCGCCACGAACAAGCCGCTCGATCAAATGATCCGCGAGATCGTCGCGGCACGTGGCAGCACGTATGAGGTTCCTCCCGCGAACTTTTACCGGGCGCTGCGGACTCCGTTCGAGCGATCCGAAGCGGTCGGACAACTGTTCCTCGGCGTGCGACTTCAGTGTGCGAAGTGTCACAACCATCCCTTCGACCGCTGGACGCAGGACGACTACTACAGTTGGGGCAGCGTCTTCGCGAACATCGACTACAAGATCATCGAGAACCGCCGTC
>JAYTXB010000665.1:0-6173 GCA_043743205.1 Schlesneria sp. | reverse complement strand
TTCCGCGCGGAGTGTGTCTCGCAGAGCAGGGGCCAGCGCGCGAGAGATCGCTTCGGCGGGAAGCTCGATCCGCGCGAGATCGTTCGCCTCACAACGGACTCGCAACTCGTCGATGTTTAGAGTTCGTTTCAAGAATCGCTCGGCATCGTCGATGCGGCGGACTCGTTCCACAGTCACTTCGACACCATAAGCGATGCGGCTCGACAAACACGGCGTCGCGGGCTTATCCCAGACGGAGAGATTCCATAAACGAGCCAGCTCGCGCACGTCAGCCTTCGTGCAGCCCGCTTCAATCAACGGTGAGCGGACTTGGAACTCGTGCGCCGCTTGCAGGCCTGGCCGATAGTCGCCGCGATCGTCGAGATTGGCGCCATTGGCGAGGACATCGACCCCGAGTGACGGCGCGACTTCGACCAGCCGCGAGTACAGCTCGGTCTTGCAGAAGTAGCAGCGGTTGACGGGATTCTTTAGATAGTTCGGGTCGGCGAATTCGCGCGTCTCGATCACGAGATGCCGGATGCCAATGAACGCCGCCAACTCGGCCGCTTGCTCCCGCTCTCCCGCCGCCAAACTCGCACTGACCGCCGTTACCGCCACCGCCGCGTCGCCACACGCCAACCGCGCGGCCATCGCGACCACCGTACTATCGACACCGGCCGAGAACGCGACCGCGACACGACCGTACCCCGCCACGACCTCCAGCAGGCGGTCGCGCTTCTGTTCGATATCCGAGGGATCAGTCTGCATGGCGGTGTTTCGAGGAACTCGGGGCAGGGGGCTTGTCGGTTTATACCTCGCACGGCCTGAAGTGAGCCGTTGCACGTTTAGCCCCAACGCCATCGGCATGGGAGCGAACGGGGGTGAACCGTGGATCGCACGCACGCCGTTAGCGTGGCGGCTAAACGTCTCAATTCAAGTCGTGCGAAGTATAGTCGTAGAGTACGCGGCTCGCGTGCTATACGGGGCGGGGTGGGGTGGCATTGCTTCACCGCCCGATTGACGTTGGCCGTGCCATAGCTTCGGAGTCCTCGGAGAAGCACAAACCTGAAGCTCGAAGAGGGCGTGTTCCGAAGAGTCGCAGGGTGTGTATCGCAACGCGGAACGCACCACCAGTGTGCCAGAACATTTGCCAGCCGATCAGTAGTCACGATACCCACGAATGGTGTGTTCCGAAGACTCCACACACCCTACTTGGCTGGGTGGACAATTCGATGAACAAACGAATTGGGCCGGTCACACACCACCCAGCCGACGACAGCGAGGCAACATGCCGTGTCACACGATGCGGCTGTCGGATCGCGCACGTCAACGAATGGCGACGACAACCCGGACACTAACCACGGGAGTTTCCGTGTCGTTCGTCGTGATCTGTATTTCGGCTGATGTGCCCGACGAAGACTCTGCCACAAGTTTTCGGGCGTCGATCTCCAGATCGATGTCTTGAAAATTCGTCGCTTCATTCGGGTTGGATGGCGTCGCCGCCAACCAAGACGCGGAGGTTTTAGTCTCCACGATCAGCAGTGGCGTCTCACTTTCGGATAGCACTCGGATGCGTCTGCGAACGATCGCTGAATCAGTCGTGATGGGAACGAAGAGTGAGGAGGGGATCGCACGCAAGTTCGGACGCAGTACCGAAACGATCTCGATCTGTGGTGGAAGACGCTCGGAGCGTGAGGAGTTTCCCAATCCGATCACAGCGACCCGCTTCACACCAGATGAGTCGTGCGGTTGCGTGGTCAGTCGAATGCGATAATTTCGCTCGACGATTCGATCTGAAAGTGCATGAGCAGCGCCGAGGTACTCGACCTCGCCAGCGAGCCAGCCTTCAGGCGTTTCGATACGTCCCAGCCAAGGGGGCTGATCGGTCAATTCAACGACGCGAACGGTGATCGCCTGCACGCCAACCTCATCAGCGCGGCGCGTCACAATTTCAACCTGTCTCGGGAACGCCGACAGGAACGGCGGATTGATTGGACGCCCCTTCAGCAGAACGGGAATCTGGAGTTCGGGAACATCCTCTTCTTTGAACTGAATCGTGACGACACTGTGCCGATCCCCCTGAATCGCGCGCGTGGCGGCAAAGTCCACTCGCAACATCTGACCCGGATCAATCTGTTGTCCGGAGACCGAATCGGCCGTGGTGCAACTGCAAGTCGTCTTGACCTCCAGAATCTGTACGAGGCTTGACCTGTGATTGTGTAGGTTGAGTGAGAAGCGGTCTTCAGTGTCCGCCTCGACAACAACGGACTTCGGTTCGACGGACACGGCTTGGGCCGCGCCACTCTCCCGAGTCGTCGGCTGCTGTTGACGATCGCAGCCAAACAGACCGGCCAGTACGGCGACCGCTGTCATGAGCCTGCAACATCGCATGTGCGTCTCCACCACGTTTCGAGAGGATTGCGAATGCGTCACTCGGGCCACGCGATCGTTTCAGAGGCGTCGATCGTGCCCAAGGCTCGCCAGACGTTCCGGTCAATACCCGACGCCACGAAACGACAGCTTCCGTCTCCGCAGACAACGTTCACCCCGCCGGGATGCAAACTGCGCGCGGTGTAGGCCCCCTGTACGACCAGCGAGACCGGTGTCGAGCAATCGGGAATCGGTGAGTTCGGAGTAAGGATGTGGTTGTAGAAGGTGTAGCTGTGGCTGCTCAACAGCCAGGTTCGACCTCCATACGAGGCATGATTTCCGACGGAGGAGACGCTGCGGCAGGCGGCTTCGGCCTCGTCGGCCGTCGAACACCGTGGCTCACATCCACCGATCACAACATCCGTCGGCGCATGGAAAGTCGCCGCGTTTCCATCGCCGATCAGCTTCTCGGTGAAAAACACGGTCTGAGACATTCCATCTCTGACACGGGCGGCGGATAGGCCACCGCCCGTCACAAATCCACGAAGCGCAGCGCCAAGCGATTGTCCGCGAAACTGTGCATAGAGTCCCGGCGATGTCCCGGTGGAGGCGCGGTAGCTCGTCGCGCCGGCCGGAACGCTGTCCGTGGGACAACTGAACACAGCCAGCCTGATTTGTAGTCCGCGCAAGTTGGTCGGAGAAACACTCGGTGGTTCTGCCGTCGGCGAGGACCGGTCCTCAGCGTCCAGCAATCGAGACAATTCCAACTGATCGAGAAACGGCAGCAGCTTTTGGTGAATCGACTCATTCGGACGCAACGGACTCGTCGGCAATCTGGCGTTGGAGAATCCCGGAAACACCCCGTGAGCCGACTCAAACTCCGTCGTTGCCAGTCCCAACTGTTTGAGATTGTTCAGACAACCCGCGCGGCGCGACAGCTCGCGACTCGACTGAACTGCGGGCGTCAGGAGGGCCATCAGCAATGAGATGATCCCCAGACACACCAGCACCTCGATCACGGTCATTCCGCTGCGATCCTCCCGTTGAAGGAGTGCTGGTAGTGAGGGTGATTTCATAACGCGCGTCCACAATGACGGGATGCAGGAGATGTGACTTCAAACGAGTGTCGGCCATCAAAACGTCCAAAAACCGCCGGGCGGGATGATGCCGGGGATCGGCAAACAATCTACGGCTGGCTCGTACCCGCCCGTGGCGCGGGAGTCCTTGCGGGGGCACGGGGCGGGTGCCAATATACCAACGGGTGTGTACTGCGTTCCAGAGCACGTCGGTGACAGCCAACGAGTGAAGTCACCGCCACAATCTTGATCCAGTTCCACCGTACAGGTCGGCGTTTCGTTTGAGGAATTGGGACCAACTTGAACCGAGTAACAGACGTTTCGCGCGGGCCCCTGAGTACACTTCCCGTACATCGGTAATTGAATCTGGTAGCTAATCGTGGAAATGGGATTCCCCATCGCGTCCCAAGCGGTAACGAAGGTCACAGTTCCCGTTACCATCGCCTGAAAGCGACACTCGAAACACGGACTCGACATCCATGCTTCTTGAGAACAACTGGTTGCGCCAGTTGAGTTTTGCGACAAACTGAAGAGTGCAAGCGTGCCGACAAGCGACGCGCAAACCAGGCTTCCCACCGACACACCGATGACTGACCGCATGATCTTCTCCCCAAAATAGAAACGCTTGCAGACAAAAAACTCGAAACACTCAAGAGCGTTGCCACACCGCGAACGCGATGGCCGAACACAGCAACACCATACCCAACCCCAGAAACCAGCGTAGCGAGCTGGGCGGACGCGGGGTCGCGTCGAGCGATCCAGGGGTCGGACGACGTGCAGCGGCTCGTGCCTTCGACACCGCCTCGGCCTTCCGCTGCCACTCCTCCCGTCCCTCCGCTCCGCCGCCGAATTTGACGGTCGGGAGACCGTCCGCTGCCAGTTGCGATTCGTCATCGAGCAACATTCCCTTGGGAATGCTCGGCTCGAATTGCGAAGCGTCAATCGGTTCGTTCACGGCCACTTCATCGAGAGTCGTCGAACCCTTTTCGAGACTCACCGATAACTCCACGGTCTTCGGAAAGCTGCGTGGAATACCCCGTGCGGAATCGGCGACCTGTTGAACCGAGGTCACACGCATAAAGCGAATGCGTTCAGCGGAAAGCAACTGCACGGTGGATTGCTTGGGCTGCACTGTGAGCGGCTTGAGCATGGTGAGGCCGAGCGGGTTTTGATCGGTGGCCGGACAGGTCTCAAACCGTGTCGGCGTGACGGCCACCTGCCGGAGCAGGCCGCCGCCGTCCACATCAATCCAGGCCCGCAACCGGTTCAATCCGGGCGGCTCGGACGGAATGGCATCCGTACCGAAGTCGATCGCCACGCAGGGCCTCCCCAACAGAGTGTCAGTCTGCTTGACCACGCCGATCCCACGTGCGAACAGGTCGGGCAGGCTGGCCGGCGTTTCGTAAATCGACCGACCAAGGATGGCCGAGATGGGATTGCCCGCCAGACTCTCGGGCACGCGCGGCATGATCCGGCCGGTCAGTGGGCCGTCCGGAGCGGCTCCGTTGATCACGTACTCGTAGCCACGCTGTCCGTCATAGCTGGTCCACTTGCGAGTTCCCGGAGACGGATGCACGTTTTCCGTATGCAAGACCTGTCGCACACCGGACTCCATCCACGTCCCTGTGGCAGCTCCCTTCTGGCTGGGAAACATCTGTTCTCCCTCGACGTTCAACGTCTGCTTGACATCGAACAGCATCTCCGATTGAGAAGTGAATTTCACCCGCAACGTTTGGATGGACGTGACGTACTCCAGATAGCTCGCGCGAACGATCTCGAATGAGGGTGACGATTGGCCTGTGGCCGAGTTGCCGTTCAGCAAACTCAGCAGCAGCAAGGCCCAGCCGCAGTACACGACCTGTCGCCTGAGATTCACGGCTCGTCCGTGGTAAACCAAGGCGGCGAAAGTCGCGCGATGACGATCAGTCGTCAATCCGTTTCGCCCGCCCACTGCCGGATCAGACCGACCTTTCTCTCTGATCGTTCTTCGCGTGATCGGAGCCCGTTCACAACTCCGTCCGAGGGGCACGAGTGACGGGTGGTGCGAGTTGGTGCCGCGAAAATTGTTCACAGGTCGTTCTCGGAATCTGGAACTTTAGGAAGTGATGGCACACAGTTTTTTCTCTCTCTCTCTCTCTGTCAAGGCTGCGGCATGGATTTGTCGGACCACGGGTGCAGTCGCCAATGGGTGGTCCTTGTCTCGAAGCAATGGCAGCGAATAGCCGTGCGTGTGAACCCACGGAACGGCAGACCGTAGCGACAGAGCGCCGCGAAGCGGCGGCAGGGTGGCCGGGGTTGGAGCCGCGTTGGGCGAAACCCCGGTTGTTCGCGGCACCAATCTCCGTGTCTTCGCGAAGCGACGTAGGGGGGGTGGAGTCTTCGGAACACACCACTCTTGCCCGCGCCAAGGGTGTGTTCCGAGGACTCCGCACACCGTGGGCCAGATCATCGACTCCGAGCGACAGCGCGAGCCCGATCAGCCGCACGCCAGTTCCGACTCAACCAGGACGTTTCCGACAGAACTCGCGAAACGATCCCAAGACCGCACGTAACAGCCTGTTGAAAAACCCGTAGCACAGGCGGCTCGCCGGTGTTTTCTAATTCGCAATGCGAGCAGGCGAGCCGCCTACTTTACGTTGTTCAACGGGCTCGTCAGTCCGTAAGGATCTGCGCATCAACAACGGGTTGGGATTGGGTGAGCCGGGATGGCGGAATAGTCGGTACGGACTGATTCATCGCGACCACCGT
>JAYTXB010000664.1:0-12606 GCA_043743205.1 Schlesneria sp. | reverse complement strand
TTGTGAGCGACCTCCACGAACCGGCAACCTCCCTGCAACAGTCGCCTCGTCAACAGGCAGCGCTGACCGAACTCGCCGCCGTAACGGTTCCGCAAGTCGGCTGGCTCTTGATCGAGTTGGAAGAGATTCATGAACTGCGGTCCCGCGAGTTTTGCGGCTTCCACGACGGAGCGATCGTAGTTCTCGACGAGCATATTCCCGGCGGAGCGGTCTCGAAATTCGGCCCGCGTCTTGGCGAGCAACGCTTCACGGCGCGACTGACGATCGGCGGTGATGTCGCTCGCACGCCGCAGGCTGCTGGGGCCAGAGGACGTGTCCGTCAGATAGACGTAGCCGTGTTGCGCGCCGAGAAAACCGGGACCGCGCGTGGGAGTGGGATAGCCGATCAAGATGTAACTCGGCACGCCGTCACCGGCGGGACCACGCTCCTTCACGATGACCGAACCGAGCGACGGGTACGTGACGGTCTCGCTGACGGGGCGTCCGGTGTGCATCCGGTTCACGGCCGAAGCGTGTTCGTCGATGACCTCGTGGTTGACGGTTCTGATGAGATTGAACCGGTCGAGAATTTTCGCGCACTCGGGGAGATGCTCGCAGACTTGAGTCCCCCGGACGGCCGTGTCAATCGCGTTGTAGTACGAGCCAGCCAGCTTCGCTTTGGGATCACCTTTGACCTTCGGATCCCACGTGTCGATCTGCCCCGCTCCACCGCCGAGCCAGACGAAGACGCAGTGTTCGGCCTTCCCTTGGGGATGTGGTGCGACGGCAGGTTTGTCCTCGGAGACGCCCGTCGAACCGATCAGGCTCAAGGCACTGGTGGCGAGTGACGCTTCGAGAAACTCACGACGAGAACTGTGAAACATGGCGAGACACCCAAGATCAATTGGCCCAGCGTGGAAAGCCGCCTGCTGAAGCGCAGCCGAAATCGTTTCACCGCGTGAACTCAACCCTCACTCCGGCAGCGGTGGCCACCACGAACACATGAACAGTGCGCGTGGAACGCTGGCATCGAGCAGTGTTCGGATCGGATCGACCGGCTGATGGACTTTGACCGCACCGCCGAGCAGTTGCTCAGCCAATGAGATCGGCACGCTGTAGGTGACGACGCGAGCTTCGCTCAATTGGAGCTTGGCCTTGAGCGCTTTGAGAGCATCGTCTTCAAAGCCGATCTCGTCGATCAGTTTGTTCTCGATGGCGTCATCGGCGGTGAAAATTTGACCGGTGGCGAGCGCCTTCACTCCGGCCGCGTCGAGACCATCCCGGTTCTCGTCGATCACACCGACGAACTTTCGGAAAGACTGGTCGAGGATATTTTCCCACAGTTTGCGTTCGTTGTCTGACAGCGGACGGAGTGGATTGAGAGCGTCTTTGAATTCGCCGGTCTTCAACGGATCGGAGCCGACTCCGTACTTCTCGGCCAACTTGCTGAAATCGTAGCGCGGGATGATGACGCCGATCGAACCGGTCCAAGTGGTCGGTTCGGCGAAAATGCGTCCCTGCGGCCCCGCTCCCATCGCGATGTAATAACCGCCCGAGGCCGCCATGCGTTTCATCTGGACGAACGTCGGCTTCTTGGCGGAGAGCTGCTTGAGCCGGTGATAAATCTCGTGACTGTCGGCGACGAAACCGCCGGGACTGTCCACGACCAGCAGGACTCCCTTCACGCTGTCGTCTTTCCCTGCCTGCTCGATCTGCTTCAGCAACCGTTCAGTGTAGGGCGGCATGATTGTCCCGTTGACCTGCAACAGGGCGATCTTGTCGGACGCCGTTTTGTCGCCCGAGTGGAAGCTTTCAATCGGTCCTTCCGCACTGGCGAAATACTCGTGGTACGCACTGAACAGCCCAATGTTGCACAGCACCGAGAAGCCCAACGCGGCGAGTAATCCCCGCACGAACCAACTCCTCCAGAAGCTGGGAGCTGATTGCAGAATGATCGTTTGAGGAACTGTTGAAGTAGAGCCGTCTGTGCCACTCGTCGTGGAGACCGAAGCTTGTGACGGAGTGAAGATGCGAGAGTCGGCCATACGAGATGCCTCAGAAAACGGTCGTGCGTCGAACAGTCCGCGCTGGCTTGCAGTCAACCCTCCGCGAGCGGGCGGCCAGCGTAGTGCAGCCATCCACGGTCGTCCAGCACGGCTACGGGTTCGCGGGAGTTCATGCACGGGTTGTCGGTGACTCGGGCGACGAGTTCGTGATTTCTCGTTGGACTGCTCACTGCTGGTAAGGCCCGGTGCCTCTACAACTGTCGGGGTTTGGTGAGCCGGGTGCCGTGAGGCTCCGGACGTTTTGATGAAGAATCCGGGACCTCACGGCACCCGGCTCACCTCGATCATCAAAGAGGATGCCGCCAGTGAGTTGATGCTGATCAAAACCTTCAGCGTCCCCGCAACCGTTTTCATCCGCGCCCCGGCTCTGCCATCCGTGCTATTCATTCTTGCTTCAGAAAAGAGACCGCACGGATGCAAAGCCGGAGCACGGATGAAGGCGAGGGCCAGCGAAGCGGCCGTCGGCTCACGTCCGTTGAGGACGTTCACCCAAGCTGACTGCCATGCGATCCTGCTGCGTCGTTTGATCCTCACGTGCAAGAGCCGCTTCACGTGCGGCTGCTCACGAATTCCCGCCTTGTCTCAGCAGGACGACTTCGGGAAGCAGACGGCGGGGAATGGCGGTGGGGCTTTGTTCGGTTTCCCAATAGGCGTGCCACTCAGTCCAGTCGAGCGAGTGTTCGGCGAACACGAGCGCGGCGAGCGGCAGCGGGGTCAGTCCCGCCGCGCGGGCCAGTGCGCGCGGGCGCGGCGTGGCTGTGGGAGACTCATCCAACGCATAGTGAACTTCGCTTTCGTAATGAGCCTGTGGCCAGACGACCAAGCCGGTCGAAGCGAGATCGTAGGGATGCGTCTTGAGCGGCGAGATCGCTTGAGATGTCGTCACCGCGTGCGGGAGCGTCCCCGCGAATGTCGGAGCGTTTGAGTTCGTGGAGTTGACTGGCTCGACGGCGGAGGCCGCTGCATCGGGAGCAGGTTCGATCTTGGGGATCACAGGAGCAACGAGTTGGCTTTCGATCTGTTCTCGCACCAGATCGACCGCGCCGATTTTGTAGAGGCCCGCCAAGGCCGCGCGGAACACGGCGCGGTCTTCGTCGATCAACTCCGTCAGCCAACCGAGATCGGCGACGGTCGCGATCAACCAGCCCGACTGTTCATCGAACTCGATCCGCACCGGGTCATTGGGTTGATCGTGATCAAGCAGCAAAATCGTCACGCGGTTCGTCGCCAGTTCGACGTGACCGACCGACAACGATCGTTCGCGAAACGTGCGACTGGCTGACAGCAGACCGATCAGCTCGCGATCGACAAAGTGCCGCAGACTTTCCGCTTCGTGATACAGTTTCTCGGAGTAGCGGGCCTGCTTGTTGACGTTGGGATTTTGATGAGCCTTGCGCGCGGCGCGTCGTCGTCGCCCGAACAACTTCGGGATTGTCCCCGAATGAAAACCGGGACAGAGGAGTCGCAGCAAGGACTCGCCATGATGACCGATCCGCGCGGGACGCAGTTTGCGCGGACGGTTCGCTGCGTACAGCTTCCAGTTCTCTTTGAGTTCCCAGACGAGAAACCCGAACACACCGGGAATGGCCGTCACGACCAGCGGCCCGATCGCGTTGGCGAACACGGTCCCCAGAAACGGTGTCAGCGGCGCGGCCAGCACATACGTGATGTGAACCGCCCACGGCAGGATCATCTTGTGTGAGACCGTCACGACCGGGAAGTGCTTAATCGGATTGATCTGCGGTTCAATCAGCAACGTCACGCAGAACCGGACGACACCGTGGACGAACGACCAGACGAGTCCGAGTACCGCCTTTACCGCGAGCGCCACACTCGACTCACCGCTGCGGAAACGCAGCCATTCATCGACGGCGTACAACACCCGTTCGAGTCCGTCCATCAACCACTGAAACGCATCGACGATCAGCGTGAACAGTCCCAGCAACAGATGCGTCCGGATGCGATACCACAGCCGGGCGAGGAACTCGCGCGTCAGCTCTTCCGTGTCGCGCCCAAAGCGTGAGTTGAGTACGGCGACACAGACCACGAAGACTGCGAGACTCGACCAGCGGTTCGGCCAGTCGTAAATGCCGAACCACGGCAAGATGAGACAGAACACGGCCGTCGCCAACAGCGGCGCGATCACAAACCGCCGGAACAGTTTCATCGGGAAGCTCTTCAACAACCATTCGACCGGCGGGAACGCCATGACGCGCTGTGGAACCTCCACCAGCGCGACACGCAGCACCTTCCATGTCGTTCGCAACACGGTCTCGACCGCGTTCAAAAACGGCGGCACGTGAATCAGGGCGAGAATGAAGCAGCCCAACAAGAACATGTGCAGGTGGCTGTAGATCAGATGGTGCCGCACTGCCGCATGAGCTGCGCTGCTCGTCATCGCAGTGTTCGTCATCGCGAAGGAATCATCACTGGGCGTGAGATTGCTTCCGGATGCGGCCTCGCGTCCGACAGCGGCCTCGAAACCAGCAGGTTTACCCGTCGTCTCGGTCTCGATGGGCGGCGTCTTTGCCGGCTCACTCGACTTTGTCGGCTCATCAGATTGAAGCGGCACGATCGGAGGCGACTCTGCATTCGGCTTCACGTCGGTGGTAATGATCGGTTCGCTGACGATGATGGGCTTGAGTTCGATCTCTTCCGCCGCGGCCGGTGTCGTGGTTGGCTGAGTCTGCGGCTGCGGTGCGATGACCACGTGAGCAACTTCGGGCGCGGCGTGACCGAACGCGAGGTGCGCGATCTCTTCAACCGCCATCAGTGATAGAAACGACAATCCGAACGGGAGGAACACGAACTTCGTCAACAGCCGACCGAACGTCGTCCCGTAGGCGAGCGAGTTCATCCGTTGCAGCCACTGCAAATAGAACGGGCCGCGTTGATAAACGCCGTCGATGCGCGAGGCCAACAGCTTGTCCGCACGCAGCAAGGGATCACCCGTGAGGAACTCACGCGCGTCGGTCAGATCGGGAATCTTGAGCTGGTTGCGAGCGATCGCGTCACGCATCTCACCCAGCGTGAGAAACCCGCGCTGCACGACACCATCGAGCAACTCATGCACCACCTTGCGAAAGGCGACTCGCTCGACGACCCCGTTGGGGACCAGCCCCGCTTCCGTCAGCGCATCGGCGACGAGTGGCTCCATCCGTTTGCGCAACAGGTGTTCGGCTGCGGCGGCGGCGGAGTGCAACAGGTGGCCCAACTCTTTCCGCCCACTCGCGTCGATTTGCACGGCGGGGACTCGCCGCGCCGCACTCCGCAGATGCTTCGACATCATCACGACCCGCTGGTTGGGCAGCGGTCGCTTGAGCGGCTCCTTGCCGAGCTTGATGACCCAGCGGAGCAGATCGACCTTGTAAATCTCCTGCTCGTGATCGAGGCAGACTTGTTGGAGGTCGTACAGCAACCGCGCGTTGGCATTCCAGAAACCACGTCGCGCCGCCGGCAGCAATCGCTCACACATCGCCAGCCACGGACGGACTTCATCGTCGGCCAATTCGAGCGCCGCCTGAACACGCAGCACGAGGAACTCGATCTCACGCAGCAACTCGGCCCGCGCGTCATTCATCTGATCTAGCGGTGCCACGTCGAATGCCTGCCGCCGAACGAGTGCCGCGCGAACGTTGTTGCCATCCCTGCGGAGTCGTAGCGCGCGACGCACGTAAGCGGCATAAGCGCGTGGCGAACGGGAGGCCAGATTCAGCGGTGCCCCTTCGAGCAACGATTCGACAGGATCGACCGACGCGGTGGCGGTGACCGCGATCGGACTCAGCAACACCTCACTCGGGCGAGCCGTATCGAGTGGACGAGTCGCCTCCAACAGCGCGGCGGCATCGCAGTCGGGACCGATCAACCGCAGCACTTCCTCTTCATCATCGAGCGCTGGGAAATAAAGTGGCAACAGCGCGGGAGCAAACGCCAGTAACTCATGCCAGACCGCCACGAACTCGGCATACACCTGACGCGGATCGTCGGGACGGATCAGCATCTGTTCCGCACGCAGCACCGCACGAATCTCATCGAACTGCGTCTGACCGATCCCGTCGATGCGCCGCCGCAACTCCGCCGACGGCATTCGATCGGAAGTCGTCTTCGATCCCATTTCAAAGTCGATACGGGCGTGAAACAGCAGCCGCCAGTAGTACCGCAACAAGTCCTCGCGCGAGAACTTCAGCAACAGATCCTCTTCCGGTCGCGCGATCAGGATCAACCGTTGAGGCAACGGCGTGTCGGCATCGACTCCCAGCTCATCGCGTGCGACGAGCCACAACAACCGATCGCGATCAATCACACACGACTTGCGATGCGGCGGCGGAACCCACGGGCTGGCGATCTCGAGTTCGTTCTGCCACACGCGGCGCACGACACGCGGCAGAACGAAGAACGCCCCCGGTTCCCGCTCGCGAAAGAGTTGCTCGACCTCGGCCACCCACCGCGCCGGATGCACAGCGGCAGTCGTGACGGCAACGTGCGAGTTCGCCGCCGAAGCGGCATCCAACCCAGCGGCATTCTTCTCCGTCACGTCTTCCACATCCTGCAAGCGGTTCGTCCCAGCGCGAGACGGAGCCTACCTGCCGTCTCGGAGAGATGCCAGCCGCGCAAGATGGCGTCGTGTGCAGCGGGCAATGGCTGGTCCCCACGCAACGTGGGGTAACAAAGTCGCTTCGACAAGGTAGCCCTGTCGCTCCGCGACAGGAGGCGCGTCGCGAAGTGAACGTGCGAGACGAATCCGCGTCAGCCCAAGTTCGGCGTCCTGATTGCGTCCTTGCCACTCGTCGCGGAGTGGCAGCGCTATTACCAATTAGCGACTGCACCCGATGCTGTTCTATGCCGACAACGACATTGACCAGCCGCCCCCAGTCACTTCTTCTGTTCGATCCGCAGTGCGAGAGCGCGAATCAGATCGTAGACCTCACGTGGCTGCGGCACATTTTGCAAAGCCACTCGACGGTTGGACAGATTTCCCTCTCCCGACGAGACCAGTTGCTGAGTCACCACCGTCACGGTTCCCACACCCTGCGTCTGTTGGAGAACTCCCTCGGTCAATTCGACATCGACCACCTGATCGAACACCACCGTTCGCGAATGCCGGTTCCACAGTCCTTCAGACGTTTCAATGCGATCCGCATAGATCGCGTACATCGTCTTCCCCGGCTCGACAAACGTCTTTATCCATGCCAGAGACATGAACACAACAAACGCGATCACGAATGCCGCGATCCCAAACCCGAACTGCGGCTGAAAACTGTGCGAGACCATGTTGCTGATGACGAACGCGCCAAACCCGATAAAGCACGCGCCGAATCCGCAGACCAACGGTCCTTGAATCAAGAGCTGCATCGGAACAGGCAACGGACGGATTTCGCGAAGTGGTGCGGTGGTCATGATGGTTCCTGTTTGTGTGCCGCGAACTTTCGAGAGTGGCGTTGTTGACTTCGCGGTGCGACCCGAACGGAGGCAAGGCACGACGGATCATCCGTCAGGGCCGCTTCGCTCGCCACCGAGGCGGAGCCAACACAAAAGTACCAACCACCAGCAGTCCGAACAGCGTGTAGAGGATCGCGAACACCCAAGGCTCAGCATCGTAGAACAGCCAGTCGTGAACGAGATTCGCGAGAAAGGCTCCACGATACGATTGCTGTCCTGCCGCTTCGCGAAGCTGATGTTCCCAAGTCGTCAGCGGACACGTCATTCCCGCCCAAGCCTCACCGACGACGATCACGATCATGGCCAGGTGCCCGCCTCGCAACCAAATGTTTCGCACCCACTCGTGCTTCCGCGCAATGCCCCACCCAATCGCAGGCAGACCGAAGACCACCACCAACACATAAGCCATGTGCAGCACAACAACGAGATCGGCGGCGATGCGAAAGCAGAGTGACATACTCATCAGACCCACGAGTCGTTGCGTTTATTCCCGACGCGATGTCTGATCGCCTCCGGTCTCGCTTCATTTCCTCTGGTCGAGTGTCGTCATGTCAAAGGCCGCAGCACCATCTCTGTACGATCGTTTCATCGGCGGCTTGCTCGGGCAACCGGTTGGTGGCGCGATCGGCAACTTTCAGAACGGAACTGACCTCACACGAAACCGGTCTCGCACTGAGTTCGTCGCGCTCTGCTCGCATTCTGGAACAGCGTTTCAGAATTCTTGTGACCTGCGTTCTGAGATTCCTCAGGACAACACAGGCACAGCACATTGGAACTTCATCGTTGTCCTGCTTGCTCTGTCGAGATTCCTGCTGAGCGTGGTCTGACGAAGGCGAGGTCGTCAAAGAGACATGCGGTTCGTCAGAGCATCCCTACTCCGACGAACCGCACGCTACAACGACGCGATGCCGACGAGCGGTCGTCGGGCAAAAAGAGAATCAGCGGCGACCTCGTGACGCGCGAAAGCCGTACTCGGTGGCAAACCAGTTGGCGTAGCGTTCCCGCGCGGCGGTGTTCGTGTTGCGCAGATCATTCACATGGCCGACTTCGTGGATGAGGACGTTGTTCAAATAGAAGTCGCGAATCGTTTCCTCGGTCCACGTCAACCGCCATTCGCCGCCCAGCGGAGACCATTGACCGCCGAACATACGGGCTTCGACTCGTTGCTGAGGTGTGGGAGGGCGTCGGTGGATCTCCACGAGGGACTGTTCGACGGGATAGAGGTAGATGTTCGGTCCCCACTGCATTCCATAGAGCGGGAAGAGCTGTCGCTTGTGCGTCATGGTGCTGAACTGAACGACTTCGATTCCGCGCGTGAACTGTTTGGGGAGTTGCGCCAGACGCTCGCAGACTTCATCGACGGTGACGGGATGAATGAAGCCCGCTCCCGCTGGGTGAGCGAGGTACGCGACCCGGTCGCGGCCCCGAGGTTCGTGCCAATCCTCAGGGGCACCAAAACGTGACGAGCGATTGCTGCTTGAGGGATCGCGTTCGCGATAGGCCACGTTTGGCCTGATCGACGCGACCCGTGCTGGACTCGCACCTCGCAACGAGCGTGCGTTGTGGTGTTGATGATGGTGAGTCTTGGATGTTCGCAATGACATGTTGCCACCTGCTGGTTCACAGCCAACAACCGTTCGATAAGGCGACCCAGCGCCGAAAATGACGCTTCAAGGTCGATCACGAGGGAGGTAATGAACACCACGGGAGGGGAGTCGTGGGGGTTGTTGGCAGGCGTGGATATGCTAGGCACGAAAGAAAGGGGCGGGCAACTGTACAGTTTAAGCCGTGGGCTGGACTGACGTTGCACGCGCGGCTCGACCTTCGACAGCTTCGGAAGCGAGCAAGCTCACTGAAAACGAGAACGCGTCAGTGGTGACTAACTTGGCCAAGCAACAGGCGTTGTGCTGCCGCAGGACCGTCATCGCGAACGAACCGCCTCGGCTGGAAGCTGGTCGCGTGTTCACTGGAAAAAATAAGTCGTGGTGCCCACGGTCATTACGTCAGACGACCAAATTGAAGATTCCGATGGCACCGGTTGTAGGGGCGAGCGGTACAGTGCAAGTCGAGTTAGGGGCCTACGGCTCCGACCCACGGCTTCTCGAAACCAAGCCGCTGTTTGGCGTCCCCCTTGAAATCAACCTTGCGCTGCGGGCTGTTCTCGGCGGGGGCGAGGAACAGTGCCGCCTTGGGGTCATCGGAAGCGAACTGGATTTCTTTGTCGCCGCGTTTGCCATCCAGTATGCAGAGGCTGTTGATCTCACCCGGTTGAACTGGAGTGACCGCAGCGCGATCAGAGTAGTTTAGTGCGAGACCGTGAGGTTCGGTCGAGATCGCGGCGTTGAACTGGCCTTCGTTGTAGCCAAACTTCACGAAGCCATCGGCCTCTTCCATCTTGGAGAACAGGTTGCGTCGGAAGGTCAGATCACGTGCTCCCTCGTTCGGCATCCGGTCAAATAGCACGCCGTGAAGGCCCTCGTGAAACGTGTTGTTGACCACGACGATGTCTCGCCAAGCCGCCGCTCCCTCTAGGCGAACTCCAGCTTGGTTCTTATGAAAGAGGTTTTCGGCGATCGTGATTTTGTAGGGACCCGTACCTGAAATCACGATTCCGGAGGCCAGCGGTCCGAGGAAGCGACAACCACGCACGATGACATAGCTGCTGTCGCCCGTCGGGTCTGCTCGCATCCGCACTCCCACAGCGGTCGTCGCGCTGGCGGCGGGTTCAAATCGCAGTTGCTCCAACACGATCTCATCGCTCGATGTATTGCCGAACGCTGAGCCTTGTGCCCCGCGACACTCGACCCCCGTTTCCGTGAAGCCTCGAATGGTCAGGTTTCTGAGCGTCGTGTCTTCCATGTAGCCGTGCAGTTCAATGGCGTTCGAATGTCCGGCCGCGTTGATGTCGATCCCTTCGATGACGAACTTGGGAATCTGCCTCAGTTGAATAACCGGCGCTCCCTTCGGGCTGTCTTTCGACCGTTCGAGAATGACGGCCCCTTCGCCCTTCAGCTTGATCCCGATGGGCCACTCGACCCAGACAGGCTCAGTGGACTTCTTATTTTTGTTCGTGGTCTTGCGCTGGCTGGCATCGACGGAGAGGAACTCTTTGTAGGTTCCGGCTGCGATCTTGATGACCATCTGATCGTCGGGACCAGTGGGCTTATAGCGCACGCGAACGGCTTTGAGAGCATCCACAATGGTTCGGTACTCGGCATTGCTGCCGCCGACCGTGACTTCGCGTTTGTCGGCGGGCCATTTTGTCTGTGGTGCTCGATCAGCAGTCGAGGCACCGCTGCCAAATCCCTCGAACGAACCCAACCAGCCGAGCGAATAGGTGATCGCCAGCAACAGCACAAAACCACCTCCCGCCGCTCCGATCAACGTGGACGCGGCAAGTTTTTTGAGACTGGTTGTTGCTGCGGACTTAATCCCCCCTGTGACAGGAGTCGCTGACTTTGAAACGGCAGGCCGTGCGACAGGAACGACTGCGGGCGCGACGGCCTGAGCATCCTTGGAACCGAAGCTGGCTGAGCCGAAGTCGGGAAAGAGCGGCGCGGCATCCGATTCTGCGGGAGCCTCGGCTGTATCCGTTGAGGCTTCCAAGAACGACAGAGGTGTTGTTGCAAACATCGGCACTGCGGTCGCGGTTGCAACGGGAATTTTGGTCGATGAAGGCGAAGTCAGGTGCGGAGGCGGCTTGAGCGTTTTGGACGAGGGCGGGCGAGGCGCTGCAACAGGCTGGGAAGCGACAGCAGGCATCGCTCCCGACATCGACTCGAAAAAGTTCGACAGCTCAGACTCTACCTCATCGGGTTGTGCCACGACCGTTGTCGAGGACGCGAGTTTCGCCGAAGCGGGTGTGACGATGCGCGTCGAAGGAGCAGGAGCGACGGTGAAGTCGAACGGTGGAACGCTGGCGACCGGTCTGGCAAAAATCGGCGGCGCGATTACCGGCTGAGCCACGGGGAGTTTCGTTGAACTGCCTCCCGCGCTCTTGGTGCGAGACGCACCGTAGATGGCCGAGTGGGCCTCGCGCCAAGTGTCGTCGGCGTTGTCGTCGATCCATTCAAACAACGCTTCGGCCGTCGCCTTGGCCGTGGGATGACGGTCTTCGGCTTTCTTCGCCATCATCGTTCGCAGGATGGCGGCGAGTGTTGCAGGAGTATCCGTCCGCAGCGATTCCACCGTGGGGGGCGTCTTCGTTTGATGGGCCATCAGGCGTTGAGTCAGCGTTCCTTCGATGAAGGGGGGACGGCCGGTGAGCAGGAAGAACATCGTGCAGCCGAGTCCGTAGATGTCGGCGCGCGCATCGACCGTGTGGCTGTCGAGAGCCTGTTCGGGAGCCAAATAGTCGGCCGTGCCGAGCACCTTCTCATCATGAGCGACCGTCAGCGATTCCCCCTCTTCTTCGCCGGTAAAGAACCGAGCCAGACCGAGGTCCAGCACCTTCACCGTTCCATTCAGATCGACGAGTAGGTTCGCTGGCTTCACGTCGCGATGGACCATCCCCGCTTCGTGAGCGTGTTGCAGTCCCAGAGCCGATTGACGGGTGTATTCGGCCGCATTGAGAAAGCTGCAGACGCCGTGCTTCTGCACCAACTCTTGCAGACTGTCCCCTTCGACGTATTCCATCACGAGGAAGTGGATCTCGTTCTCGCGATCGGCCTGATGATCGACATCGTAGGCGCGAACGATGTTGGGATGATCGAGCGAAGCAACGGCTTGAGCTTCACGATGAAAGCGGGCGAGGTACGACGAATCGTTCACTCGTTTTGTCGGCAGCACTTTCAACGCACAGCGACGACGCATGAGCGTGTGTTCGGCGAGATAGACCGAACTCATGCCTCCTTTGCCGAGCAGCGACAGCAGTCGGTACTTGCCGAGGAAGTAGCCCTTGTGCTTCCCCTGCAACAGCTTCTCAGACTGCCAGCGCGTGATCGTGTTGTTCGAGATCAGGAATTCGACCAACTGCGTCGCGTCCGTGCCGGTCGGAGTGAAGCTGGCGAGGGCCTTTTGCAGCCGAGCGGGTTCGACCAAGCCGCTCTTCTTGAGCACGGCGACAAACGTCTCGACGTTGAGCTTGCTGGACATCGAAGTTGTGCCTGCTCCAAAACCACCG
>JAYTXB010000663.1:0-7691 GCA_043743205.1 Schlesneria sp. | reverse complement strand
ATCTTGATCGCAACACGACGATCGCGTTCAAGCATCTGGCGTTCAAACGGCATCGTCGCGACCTGCGCGCGTGGTTGGGGGGAGACTCACTGCCGGAAGAAGCACTCGCCAATCTCGGGCTGTCGCAGGATGAAGGAACCGATGGAGAACGCGAGTACGACGCGCGGCGCGTCACGCTGATGCTCTGCCGCCTCGCAGGGAACGGCCTGCCGATCCTGCTCAGTCTGGACCAGATCGAAGCCCTGCAAGCGACGGCGGGAGACCGCGAGGGCCTGTTCGCGTTCGGACAACTTGCCAGCACGCTGCACGACGAAACGTCGAACGTTCTCGTCGTCTCATGCGTGCAATCGGCCTTCGCGACGGAACTGAAGGACAAGTCACTGGGAGCTGACTACGACCGCATGACTTCGCTCGGCGCGCGGTCTCTCGCCACGCTGACTCGACGCGAAGCCGAACTGCTCATCGCCGCCAGGCTGTCGTTGGTTGAGGGTGTGCGACCTGACGCTGCCACGCACGATCCACTGTGGCCGTTAGAGACTGCCGAGTTGGATCGACTCATTGCCGTTGGCTCGCTGACTCCGCGCAAGCTGCTCGCGACTTGTGCCGAACGTTTCGATACTTGGACCGTAAGGCAAACCGCGCTAGTTCGCGCCTCGACGCCGGAAAGCGGTCCTGTCGATGGGCGACTGTCCGAGACATCGCCGATCAGTCCCATAATCACACCGCAAAGCAACGCGTCGTTTCGACATTCGTCGTTGGTTCCTACGGTTTCAAGAACAACAGCATTAGCCACTGCGGGACGGGGACTCACCTTGGACGCGTTCCTCAATACCGAGTGGTCTGCGCGGATCGAACGTGCGACGACAGAGTCACGTCCCGAGCGAACGGAAGAGATTGTGCGACACGGGTTGCCGCTCGTGATGAAGCTGCTCACACCGATAGCGAAGTTCGTTCGCGATGAGCAACTTGCCGATGTGGCTCTCGTGTTTGAAGGGCCGCACGGCAAGACGGGAATCGCGGTCTCCACGCAGCCCAACATGAACAGCGTCGGGGCACAGATGAAGCGGCTGATCAGCCAGCTCGCCACGCAGCGTGTTGCGAAGCTGGTCGTCGTGCGCGACAGCCGCGTTCCACTCACGAAGAGTGCCAAGGCCGCGCGGCAGACGATGGATGAACTCGAACGTCAGGGGGCAATCCTCGCGCATCCCACACTCACTGTCCTCGCGGCGATCGACGCCCTCCGGGCATTACTGTCCGACGCTCAAGCGGGCGACTTGGCTCACGCAGGCGAAGCGGTCTCGTCGCGCGAGGCCGAAGAGTGGCTCAAGTCGCACCTCCCCGACGATCTGCGCGAGTTCGTCGAACGACTCGTCAGCGCGACTTCAACAATTGCAACATCGGTCTCCAACGACGACCCCGTATTGACAAAGCTCGCGTTGTTGCTCGCACAACGTACGGTGCTACCAATCGGTGAAGCTGCGGAAGCTCTACAGTGCCCCGCAGCCAATCTCATCGCTGCCGCCCGCCGACATCCCGACCGCTTCGGCTTACAACTCGGACCACCGCCGTTGCTGTTTCGCGTGACGGGTGAGACACCTCGTTGAGTTCATATCTGAATTTGGCGAGCGGCAGAAATTGTCCGACCACGATGTAGGATGGGCACTCTTGCCCGTCCGGATTTCTGTCTTCCAGCCGGGACGGGCAAGAGTACCCATCCTACAGGGACATTTCTTCTTGCGGCTCGCCGAGCATGAGTACATCCGCTCCTCTTCATCCGTGCCCCGGCTTGGCATCCGTGCGATTTTTCCTTGGCGAAGAGGTGAATCGCACGGATGGCAAGGCCGGAGCACGGATGAATGAAGACACGGGAGGCGTGCGATTTCAAGCTCGCTTCAATGACGTTTCCGACAAAAGTCGAATCGAGGCGAGCCGGGTGCCGTGAGGCCCCGGGTTCTCAGTCGGATTCAGAGTTCGGAGCCTCACGGCACCCGGCTCACAAGACTTTTGTCCGAAACGTCTTCAATGCACGCGGTGCCCCGACTTGGCTCCGCTGTCGGGGTTGAGCAGGAAGATTTCCTTGCCGCCTGCACCGGCAGCGAGCACCATCCCTTCGCTGATCCCGAACTTCATCTTGCGCGGGGCGAGGTTCGCGCAGAGGATGACCAACCGGCCGACCAGATCCTCGGGTTTGTAGGCACTCTTGATCCCCGCGAAGACGTTGCGAGTTCCCTCGCCGCCAAGGCTCAGCGTCAGTTGCAGCAGTTTGTCGGCACCGACAACTTCGTTGGCCGCCACGACGCGAGCGACGCGCAAGTCCACCTTCACGAAGTCGTCAATCGTGCAATGCTCAGTCACCAGCGGCTCGGCGGCGAGTGCTTCGGGGCCGTCGTTCCACGGCGTGGAGGGGGCCGCTGCGGCGGGAGTCGTTTCAGGGGCGGCGGCTTTTCCGTCTTCGATCATGGCTTGAACCTGTGCGAGTTCAACTCGCTTCATGAGGTGTTCGAACTTGGCGACGCGCGTTCCCGCGAGCGGCGTCTGTGAGTCATTCCAATTTTGAATCGGCTGCCCGAGCAGTTGGCTCGCCTGCTGAGCCAGCTTCGGCAGCACGGGGGTCAGATAGACCACGATCTGTCGGAACAGATTGAGTGTCACGGAGCAGGCGTCTTGAACTTCGGCTGACTTGCTCGGGTCTTTCCGCAGCGTCCACGGGGCCTTTTCGTCAACGTATCTGTTGGCACGATCGGCCAGACTCATGATGAGCCTCATCGCGCCGTTGTAGTCGCAGCCATCGTAAGCCGCCGCGATCACCTCGGCCTGAGCTGCCGCCTCGCGAAACAAACCGCCATCGTCGGGGTAGACGCTCGACAGACCAAGCTCTTCGACAAACCGAGCCGTGCGACTGGCGAGGTTCACGACCTTACCCACGAGGTCCGAGTTCACCTTGCTGGCAAATTCTTCGAGGTTCAGGTCAAGGTCATCCAACCGTGAACCGAGCTTCGTTGCGTAGTAGTACCGCAGGTAAGCCGGTTCGAGGTGCTTGAGGTAGGTCGAGGCTTGAACGAACGTCCCCTTGGACTTCGACATCTTTTCGCCATCGACCGTCAGGAAGCCGTGAATGTGAACCTTGGTCGGCAGACTGAGGCCCGCCGTCTTGAGCATCGCGGGCCAGAACAGCGTGTGAAAGTACGTGATGTCCTTGCCGATGAAATGATGAACTTCGGCGAGTTGAGGGTCGAGGGTCGAGGGTTGAGGGTTGAGGGCGAAGCGGCCGCTTCTGGTCCCCTCTCCCCCGTCTTCGGGGGAGAGGGTTAGGGTGAGGGGGGCTTCGGAGGATCGAGAGTCGAGGGGCGTGAGTCGAGAGACGGAGGTAGAGGAGGCTTGCTCTGCGTGGGAAGCGTCTTCACCGCTCGGCCCCCTCACCCTAGCCCTCTCCCCCGAAGACGGGGGCGAGGGGACCACGCCAGCCTGACGGCTGTCCCCTGTCTCCTGACTCCTGTCTCCCGCCCCCTGCTTCCCTCCCCACCAATCCTCAAGACGCTCTCCATACCTCTCACACCACTCGGCGGTCGAGCCGATGTAGCCGATCGGCGCGTCGAACCAGACGTACCAGTAGTTACCGGGACTGTCGGGAATCTCGAAACCGAAGTACGGAGCGGGTCGCGAGACATCCCAGTCGCGCAGCGGCTCGACCAGAAAGTGACCTTTGAGATAGTTGGCCACTTCCTCTTGGAGATGCCCGCCGGTTTGTGTCCATTCGGTCAGCCAGTCGTGCAGCTTTTCGATCTGGACGAACAGGTGCTTGGCTGTCCGTAGATCGGGCGTCGCGCCGGAAAGCGTGCTGATCGGATTGATGAGATCGGCAGGAGTGTAAGTAGCGCCGCACTTATCGCAGTTGTCGCCGTACTGATCGGGGGCCTGACACTTCGGACACGTCCCCTTCACGAAGCGATCAGCGAGAAACGTTTCGGCCTTCGGATCGTAAAGCTGCGTGACATCCTTCTCGATGACAAGGTCTGCGTCTCGCAACGACTGCCAGACTTGATGGCAGACTCGCCGATTGTGTTCGCTGTGCGTGCTGCCATAGTTGTCGAACTCGATCCCGAACGCGGTGAAGTCGCGCAGGTGCGACTCTCGCATGTCGGCGATCAACGCCTCTTCGCCGCGACCTTCCTGACGCGCCCGAATCATGATGGCCGTGCCGTGAGTGTCGTCGGCACAGATGTAGACGCAGCGGTGGCCGCGCAGCTTCTGAAAGCGGACCCAGATGTCGGTCTGGATGTACTCGACCAGATGCCCCAGATGAATGTGGCCGTTGGCGTAGGGGAGCGCCGAAGTGACAAGAATTCGTCGAGCGGTCATGCGTCGTCCGTGGGAAGGTCTTGATCGAAGAGTCCGTTGCGGGCCAGGATTCTAAGGACGAGTGCCATCTCGTGCCACAGTAGGACTGGACGATAGGAACGGGCTGATGAGCCTCTCCCGCCAACAGTCGGTTGCCGTTCAAATAGGGAGACGCGAACCGCCGACTCGGTTCGCGTTTCAGACAAATTGAAGGAGCTTTGCTCGATGACCGCCCCATCCATGTTGCTGTCACCGGTGTCGCCGGTCAGATCGCTTAGGACGGGGTTCGCAATAACTTCCCGATCTGGACAGTGAGTTTAGCCGCGTGGCCCACGCGATTGAACGAGCCACTTGAGTTCGGGAAGTTATTCCGGTCCTGTTCTTTGTGGCACGCTGTTTCGCGGCGCATCGGGATAACTCTTCGGACAGCATCGGCCCGTCGCGCTGCACCTGATCGAAGTCCCGCCGGTCATGGCGGCGAAGGACTCAGTCCTGCTTGTCGTCCGCTTTGATGTATTCCTTGGGCAGCGTAATGACCCAAGCCTCCACTTTCGCGGAGAGCTTCTTCACGATGTCGGGATGCTGTGCGGCGAGGTTCTTCGATTCGCAGGGATCGGCGAGGATGTCGTAGAGTTCGAGTTCGCCATCCTTCTTGCGCGTGGGGTGACGCAGTTTCCACCGGCCTTCGCGGATCAGCGACTCGCTGCCGGGTGAGCTGGTTTTCCAGAGCAGCGGCTTGTCCCGCACGTGCGGGACTTTGCCGAGCCACGCGGCGGAGGTGTCTTCGCCGTCAAAGTCGGCGGCGTTGAGTTTCACTCCGGCGATGGCGCAGAGCGTCGGCAGCCAGTCCACACCGCTGATGACGGATTGCTCGTCGGTGCGACCGGCGGGTACATGGCCGGGCCAGCGCACGAGCCACGGCACGCGCACGCCACCCTCCCAGTGCGTGTGCTTGCCGCCGCGATGCGGTCCGTTGAAGCCCATCTGATTGAAGCGCAGTCCGCCGTTGCCGGCCTTGGTCATGTCCGCGCCCTGGTCGGTGCTGAAGACGACGATCGTGTTCTGACGCAGGCCGAGTTCATCGAGCCGCTTCAGCAGCCGGCCCACGCTGTCGTCGAGCGATTCGACATCGGCGAGATAGCGGCGCATCGCATCGTTCACGTCGCCACCGGCTTGGCGGACATCGTTGAACTTGGCGAGTATCTGCTTTGGGAAATCGCCGTCGCTCACCTTCAGCCCGCTCCAGCGGTTCACCAGAGCATCGGTGGGGTTCACGGGATTGTGCGAGACGTGTCCCCACACGTTGACATAGAAGGGGCCGCTCTTGTGCTTCTCGATGAACTTGATGGCGTCGTCGTAAATGTGAGCGTCACGTCCGCGATCATCGGCGAGCCTCTTCTTTTTCTTACCGCCCTGTTCGTCGTCGTCCGCGCCGATGGAATCAATGCCGTAGGTGCCGGGCTTCTGTTCTGGCCCGATGTGCCATTTGCCGAAGTGCCCCGTCGCGTAGCCATGCTTCTTCAGCAGCTCGGTGATCGTGACGCGGTTCGCGAAGCCGCCGTTCGCCGGATAGGTCGCATACGTCGCCGGGAATTTTGATGTCATCAGCCCCGTGCGCGTCGGGCAGCAGGTGGAGCCGGTGGCATAGAACTGCATGAAGCGTGTGCCGTCGCGCGCGAGCGAATCAAGGTTCGGCGTGCGCGAATACGGATGCCCATAGCAATGCAGGTCGCCGCCACCAAGATCGTCGGCCAGTAGGAAGACGATGTTGGGCCTCGTTGCTGGCCTATCGCCAGCGTGCAGCGCGGCGAGCGGAGTCAGCAGCAGGGCGGTGATGAGGGTGAAGGTGTGTTTCATGCCAATCTCGTCTGAAGGACTCAAGGTACTCGGGAAGGGATCGGATCAGCGACTTCGACGTTGTTACGAACGGTCACGTTTTCACAGCCGAGAGGAGCCACAATGTCACGTCGGGGACCGCTGAAAATGTTGTCGATCACAACGATGTCGGTGCCACCCGGCGCAAAGTTCACCGGCAATGGCTTTGAATTATCAAAGAGTACACGGTCGTCGCCCGCAGCCATGCGCAGGGGTCCTCGAACGAGGTCGTCGCGAAAATATTTCGCGGCGATGGCTCGCTCGGTGCCGCTGTAATCTTCAGGCCAAACGGTGATCTGCCAGAGATAGCCGTAGTCCCACATGAACTTTCCGCTTCGCTCCAGCGTGCAGCTTTCGACGGTCACATTACGGGCATAAGTTTGTACGTCGCGCTCGCTTTCGGCTTTCGTCGCACCCAGCACGGTGATGACCGCTCCAGCCATCTCGTCCGATGTGACATCGCGAAACGTCAAGTTCTCCGATTGTCCTTCGGGCGTCGTCGTGATCAGGATGGCTCGCGTATTTGCATTCGGTTCCCACGGGTTTGTCTCAATGGCCGGGTCGAAAACGTGTCCAAGGAAATGTCCGCCGAACCAGCGGAATTCATTCACATTTGTCCTGGCGAACAAGACAACGCGAGCCGTGTCGCCGAGCTTCTCTAGCAGATGAAACCGTGCGCCATAGGCTGAGACAGTCGTGTGTGAAGACAGCCCAATTGGCTTCGCTCCCTCAAGGACATATTGGCCGCCAGGAATGATCACCGTGGCCCCGATTGTTTTCGCGGCCTCGGCAAAGCAACGTTGAAACGCCTCTGTGTCATCAGTCGTGCCGTCTGCCTTTGCCCCCAAATCCTAGACCCGAAACTCTTCCGCAAGGAACGCAGTCGGCGTTGCCAGCAGGAGGGTGGTGATGAGTGTGAGGATGTGCTTCATGGCATCGACCGGTAAGGAGGAAGGGTTTTCAAACGAGCGGCGAGTTCTTCGACGACGGTCGGATTGGCTTTGGCGAGGTTGTGATTCTCCTCGGCGTCACTCTCATGATCGTATAGCTCCTGAATCCCGTCGCTCCATTGTGTGAATCGCCAGCGCTCGGTGCGGACGCTTTGCCCGTGCAGTTTCGGCCCCCGAGTCACGAGCGTGAAGGCGGCGTCTTTGGTTGTCGCGGCGGGATTGGTGAGGATCGGTTTCAAGCTCCGGCCTGCCATCGCGTGCGGCGCGGCGAGTCCACACAGTTCCGTGATGGTCGGATACAGGTCCACAAACTCGACCAGCGAACGACTGACCTGCCCACCCTTTACGCCGGGTGCCGCGACGATCAGCGGCGCTCGGCACGAGCGTTCGAACAACGTGTTCTTGTTCCACCAATGTCGCTCGCCGGTGTGATATACCTTACGCGGGAAGCCGTGTCACATTTTCAAAGGTCTGAAAGTTGAGGGTGATCAGTGAATCGAGGGCGGGTTTGTGAGTTGTCGGGAGTTG
>JAYTXB010000662.1:0-6526 GCA_043743205.1 Schlesneria sp. | reverse complement strand
AGTGATTCCAGCCAAGAATGCCGAGTCGAAATATGCCGATCACGACCGCCACCATCAACCACAACGAGTAATTGAATTCATCGGCGGCTAGATACTCCTCGCCAACTCGGCCGATTCTTCCGGACTGTAATTCAAAATCAATCGTCCTTCCCGAGTGAAGCGTCACGCGGACAAGATTGTCGGTAACGAATGTCACCGGATTGGTGTCCTGACACCAATTCCCCTCGGGATGGCAACCCGTTGCGCCGGGCCGACAATCGCGTTCGCGGCGGGAAAGAAGCTGATTTCCGTCATAGTTCGACAACTCTGTCCCATCTGAGGCGTAAATTGTCAGGCCGACGTTTTCGTTGCACAGCACAATGTGTTTTCCGTCATTGGAGATGTACGCACGAAGTCCATTCAAACTGCCGACGTTCATGGTTCCGGTCGATACCAACCGCAGTCCGGAACGAATTTCAAAGTGGATCGAGCGATCAGGAGCGGTGCCCGTGAATTCGCCCGCGACAACAAAAGTACGGTTTTGGGATATCGCGTTGACGACTTCCTGCAACCTCTCATCACTGTGAAGAGTGCTACCCCCGCAAGCGATCCAACTGCCAACACAAATCAAGGCTTTTGCCGCCTGGAAGCAGGATATTCTGAACATGGTTAACCCTTGTGCCCAATCACTGAGGATTGCGACCCAAACCTGAACGTCTACTTCACCACCTTCGCGTCGGCCAGATGCAGCCGGTCGCCGATGTCGAGTTTGTCGTCGCCGTAATCGACCGTGATCTCCAGTTCGACGACGCCGGTCACGTCCAGGTCCAACGGTTGCGGAGGCTGGTTCACGCGGGCGGCCCCCTTGAACAGCGGACGACCGTCCCCCTTGATGACCACATCGACGTTGCCCGCCACGCGGATGTCGTCGTCGATCCCCATCACGGCCTGAAAGCGACGGTAGTCTCCGCCGAGTCGATACTTCATCACGGTCAGCGAATGAAGCGCAAGCCCCTTCGCGTAGACCTTGTTGCCCAAGCTGAGCGACTTGCCGTCGAGACTGCGGTCGCGGCGGTACTCCCAGACGAAATCGAAGAACGGCGTGTACTTCACGTCGCGCGGTTCAAGGTTCGACAGGTACGCGATCTTGCCGAGACTGAAATCGACCGACTGCACGAGCGGCATCAGCACCGAGACCTCTGCCCCCGAGACCAGCTTCACCTTCCAAGCCGCTCCGTCGAACGAGACCCCCTTCCCCGCCAGCCGATCACCCGACGCGAGGTCCACCGCCACGACCGCCTTGCTCGACACGTTCTCACGGCGCGAGTAGATCAGTCCGAAGACCCGCTCGCGTTTGACCGGAATTTCGTCGCCATCCAGTTGAAATTTGACGGTCGCTTCATCGAGCGATCCGATCACGCCGTCGAGATGATCCAGCACGTCACCCTTCCTCACGGCGACCTGATCCTTCTTAGCCGACTTGTCGAGCAGTTGATTCCAAGCGTTCTCAACCTTCGCGTCGGGCGCGGCGAACCGCACGCTCTGTACGACGGTCATCGGCAACTTGAGCGACCCCAACTGCGGATGCTCAATCACCGCCACCGTCCCCGTTGAGGCAAAGCTCGACGCCCGCAAACGCGATCCATCGGTCAGTCGAATCTCCACGGCGACCTCAGTGGCGGCGGGCGCGGTCGTACCGGCGGGGACTCGTATGGCCAGCAACTCCGCCGCCGGAATGGTCAGCTCTCCCGTCGGCGTCTTCAACACGGCCTCGTCGCTCGACAGTCGTTCGAGCGAACCGACGTGCTGCTCCCCCTTCAGCGTCGAGACTTCAATCGGCGGCGTAACGGCAAACAACAGGAAGAGCAGAGAACAGGCGGACATGGTACGAGCATTCCTGTGGGAGGAGTCTGTTTTTCAAAGTCGTCAATAACATGACCGTAGGAGGATGGGCACTCCTGCCCGTCCGGCTTCGCTCGCCCTACTGTGGTCCCGTCGCTCCGCCGACGGGACAGCTTGACGGAGGAGCGACAACACGACAGCAGAGCAATCAAAAGAGGACGGGCAGGAGTGCCCATCCTACAAAAATTCACGGCTTGTTCTTCGCCGCACGTTCGGACTGCTTACGGAAGTACTGGTCGATCGCGCGGCCATAGTGAGACGGGAAATTTCGATTGAGGTCGCTCTTCGCCTTGGCTTGATCCTTGTTCGGAAGATTGCCCCAGTTAC
Source organism: Schlesneria sp. (assembly GCA_043743205.1). Classification (GTDB taxonomy): domain Bacteria; phylum Planctomycetota; class Planctomycetia; order Planctomycetales; family Planctomycetaceae; genus Schlesneria. The sequence goes on along the minus strand of JAYTXB010000662.1, from coordinate 4,318 downwards.
CGTCCTTCGAGAATTTTTTCTTGTCCACATCACCGGGAGCTTCCGCCCCTTTGACGCGGCTGTCATCGGCTCCGTTGTTCGACTCGTTGCTATTTCCGCCGCCGTCTCCACCGCCGCCGCCGCCGCCCTGCTGCTGTTCGATCTTTTTGATGATCTCATCCAGCTCCGAGATGATCCGCTCCTGAACGCCCTGCACTCTCTCACCCGCTCGGCCTAGATCGAGCCGCCGTTCCGAGTCGCTCATCAACCGGGCGATCTCACCGAGCGACTTCTCTTCCAGTCCCTTCAAGTCCGCCTCCATCAGCGTCGCAGTGGCCGAGTACCTCACGGGGACGCGCTCGACGTTCTTGAGCAACGTGTCGAGTGCCTCCAGTGCGGGCTTCACTTCGAGCATCCCCTGTGCGGCGACGGCCTTGAAAAAGAAGAGGCTCGCCGGATCGACAACGCGTGCAGCCTCAACCACCTTCAACTGTTCAAACGCCTCGTCAAACATCCGCCGCTCGACCAGGAACCGCCCGTAGAACAGACCGAGATTCGCCGTGAAGAACGGGTCGCGACCAGCCTGCTTCAGGAACGCCCCGTCCGGCGGAAGAAGCCCCGGCGCGGAGCTGTTGCACGCCGCCAACAACTTCGCCGCCTCGACATCGACTGAGGCAAACGATCGCACAACGAGTTCCAGCAACCGATCAGCCTCTTCGGTCGAAGGCCCTGCCGCCCAGATCGCCGCCAGTTCACTCTGCTGTGCCTCGGCAACATTCGGCTGTGACGCGGCCCAGGCCAACACCTGACTTTTCGCCTCCTCCGGCTTCATCGGCGCGAACACTTCACCCACGGCAAAAACTTCAGAAACAATTGCCAGACAGACGGCGACGGCCAACATCAAGTTCAAAATTCGCATGGTCAGGACTTTCGTCGTTCGACTCGTAGGATGGGCACCTTGCCCGTCCTGACTTTCTCGTTCCCAAGCTCCGACTTCTTTCCTCGTCCCCAAGCTCCCGCTTGGGAACGCTCCCTTTCAAGCTCCCGCTTGACGGATCTCAGAGGAAGCTGGAGCTTCCAAGACGTTCGTTCCCAAGCTGGAGCTTGGGAACGAGAACTCCAACTCATCATCACTCAATTTTCCCGGTCGCCAAGTCGTGAGTCGCTTTCTGGACCTTGGCCTGACGTTCGGAGAGCAGCCTCAACTGGCCGACCACATCTGCGTCGAGAGCCTGCTCTCCCTCGACCAATCGGCCCATCTGCTTCGTGCGGCGATTCACTCGGTACTGAAGCGACCTCAGCATTTTCAGTTCCGCCAGCTTGTTCACCAGCGGCGGCGGCTTCTTTTCCTGTTGCTGTTGTTGCTGCTGCTGTTGTTTCTGGTCCTTCAGCTTTTCGAGTTCCTTCTGCATCGCCTCCAAAATCTCTTTGAGCGATTCGACGATGTCGGCTTCGATGTTCTGCGTGATCTCACCGACATCAGCTCGTTCAAGTCGGCGGGCGACGGTCAGCATGTCGTCGCGGATTTGTTCGACCGCTTCGGGGAAGGCAACCGACGAACCCTCCTCTTTCAGCAGCGTCAGTGCCTTCGCAGCGAGCAGTGATATCTCATCCTCGTTCCGAGCCAGTTCGACCGCTCGGTTGCGATGCCGATCGGATCGCTTGTCCACGGGGACGACATGAATGGCGAGCGTCCCGTTGTTGACCGCCTCCTGCCTCAGCAACATGTCTCGGAAGCGAGCCTCCAGCGCCGCGAGGACCATCGCCCGTTCTTCTTCCCGCAGTTGCCGCAGGATTTCTTCGAGCTTCTCCTTCGCCTTGAGCAACTCGGTCAGCGCCTGATCCTGCTTGTCGGAAGCCTTGCCCCTTTTGTTTTTCTTCAGCTCTTCGATGGCCCGGTCCATCTCCTGCTTGGCCTTTTGAACCTCTTCGCGGCCAGGAGTCTTGTCGGGCTGCTTGTCGTCGCCGTTTTGATCCTGTTGCTCCTGCGAGTTCTGATCCTTCGGCGGGTCGCCCTCTTGAGGAGGCATCTCCTGCGGCTCGCCGCTTTGCCCCTTCTGCGGCTTCCCATCCTTGGATTTGCCGTCTTTCGGCTTGCCTTGTGAGTCACTCGGCTTCCCATCTTTGGGATCACTCGGCTTGGCATCCTTCGCGTCCTTCGGATCGCCGGGCTTCGCGTCTTTGCCCGCGTTCTTGGGATCGTCCTTCTGCGGCTTGCCGTCCTTGTCTTTCCCCTCTTTGTCGTCACCCGACTTGGCATCTTTCCCGTCAGACGGTTTGCCGTCCTTGTCCTTGGCATCTCCGTCCTTCGAGTCCCCCTCTTTCGGATCGCCGCTCTTGGGATCGTTCTTGTCAGACGAGTCTTTCGGTTTTCCATTCGCCTCTTTTGGCTTGCCGTCTTTCTCGCGCTGCTTGGCTGCGTTCTTGATCGCATCCTGCCCGTCGATCTTTTGGACGAGCTTCTGCGCACCGTCGGCCACTTGCTTTTGTTGCTTTTCGAGGTTGTTCGGGTCTCCCCCTCGCTCCGTCTCGGCCCGCGCATCGGTCTGCTTGCCAATGAGTTTGTCCACTTCCTTGATGAGGTCTTTGATGCGCGCCTTCTCCCGCTCAATCTCGTCCTTGCGGTCTTCACTCATCAGCAGATCGAGCATCGCCTGCATCTGCTTGAGCACGTCCTCTTGCCGCTCGATCGCATCGCCGAGCTGGTCGTTCTTGAGCAGTTCGGTCAGCGCCTGAAGCTGCTCCGGAACACGGCCCTCTTTGCTCTTGCCGATCGTGCGGACCAACAAGTCGGCTCGTTGAGGATCGGTCTTGCGCAGATACTCAGACAGTTGTTGAAGCGTGTTCTCAAACCGCAGGTATCGCGCGCGAATCGCCTCCTGTGTCGAGGCCAACGGCAGGGGAGCCTCCGCTGCCGGAGCGGCCCCTGCAGCGGGAGTCGGAGCGGTCTGCGCCAGAGTCACTCGACCGCCGAACCAAACGGCAATCACCGCGAAACACGCTAACAGAGATCGAACACAGAAACGGCGAGTCGTCATTGAGAACAGCCTCCAAACAAACCGAATGGAACGGCGGACAGTATATCTACGGCCAGAACCCGCGTCGCCATGAGGTTTTGTCTCCTGTCCCTTCAAAGTGCAAAAGTGAATTTACGATCAGCGATTTGTCCCCTCTCCTCCCGACTTTGGGGGGAGAGGGTTAGGGTGAGGGGGCTTTTGGCGCAGAACTCACTTGGAATGGTTCAACTAGTCCACGGTCGTTCGTCGCGTAGCCCCCTCACCCTGGCCCTCTCCCCCGAAGACGGAGGCGAGGAGACAAGAATGCACCATCACAACGGAATCATCCATCGAGCGCCTTGATCGCATTTTCCTTCCGCTTGCGTTTCGTCTCTTCGTGCAGGTCTTGCAGCGATTTGATGTTGGCTTTGAGTTGTTCGACTACCTCGTGAAATTTGGCCAGTTCGCGCATCTCGGTCAGAATCAGTTCCATCTTCTCGATGATCGAATCCAGCGTGTCGGTCGCCTCGTCCATCGAGCCAGTCGGGTCGGTGTTCTTCTCCAGCGCGAGCTTGAACAGGCCGAGTGAACTATCGGCACTGGGGAAGTCGGTCCCGTTGATGCGGTGCAGCGGTGCGATGATCTTGTCGTCGAGACGTTCCATCAGTTGAGGCGTATCGGCGGCGTTGTTGACGAGTTCCTCACGGATGTCGGCGAACGACGTTTCGACTCCGGAGGTCTCGACCGCGTTCTTGCGGATCGCGTGCAGCGACCGATCGACACTGGAGGACAACGCCTGCGCGACGGCCGCAAGCTTCTCGTCATCCGGCTTGGCGACCCCTGTTGTAGGATGGGCACTTTTGCCCGTCGTCTCTTTCGCGGGCGATCCCGTTGACGACTCGACGGGCAGGAGTGCCCGTCCTACACGGACGGCGTCCGCCTGACTGCGCGCCTTTTTGAGGTCGTCGCGCGTCTGCTTCATCTCGGTGATGATCTGCTCGAACCGCTTCCGGATGTTGATCTCGCGCAGGTAGAGCATCGAGAGCAGTTCCTCCTCGGAGACGATGTTGAAGACGTACTTCTGACCGAGGGCGCGATGAGCCTCGCCCACGGTGCATCCATCCAACGCCGAGACCGTCAACGTCAAACGCTGCTTGATCGAGAGGGCGAGCGGCAGGACATCGAACTGCTCACCTTCGGCACGACGCAGTGCAAACTCACGCAGGCTGCTGGGCGGAGACGTTTGGAGTTCGCGCGGCGACCATTGCTCGGCGTCGTCCACCTTGTAGTCGAAGCGGGCGGAGACGACTCCGTAATCGTCGGTCAGCAAACCGGAGATCGGG
>JAYTXB010000661.1:0-1429 GCA_043743205.1 Schlesneria sp. | reverse complement strand
GCTTGGCAGACATGTTCCTTGACGACTTTCGACCGCGTTCGCAGCGGCAGACCAGCCAATGAAAGGCCTCTCAATTCCACATCGAGAAGCGTTTCGAGTGTCGTATTCGGAATCCAAAAGTTGCGATCACCGACCTTGATGGAATCGTAAATCGTGAGTCCACTTTGACGGAGGCTCTCGACATATTGCTGCGCCGAGCGGCTTCGTTTAGTGCCCATGCTTCGGCTTTCGCTTCACGAGCAACTCGGGAACGGTCAGCTCCATGACGGCAGAGAACACTTCCAGAGTACTCAGCGTGACGTTCCTTTCGCCGCGTTCAACAGAGCCGACATACGTCCGGTGCAGGCCGCATAAGTCCGCGAATGCCTCCTGCGAAAGCTCGTGCTTCTGTCGAAACTCACGGATGTTGTCCGCCAGAATTTGCGTCAGTTGCTCACTCGGCTGACGTAGTGTTGTCGCCTTGGCCATGTCGATCCTCCATCGCGTTAATTCTCTTGCGATAGTTGACGCAAAAGACGCTGATGAATCGACAGACTACGAGTAGCGGCTGGTTGACCGAGTTTGGAGCGTTTCGCGAAAACCCGGTGCTTCCCTTCGGTCTGGCACCGGCCACCCGACCGTGCCGCTTCGTTCGGGAATGGCTGTCTTCCAAAGTCGCTTTCATCGCTCCACGTGAAGTGAGCCGAGCGAAGTCGGACTGGGCACCGAGAGGCTATCCGAAAAGAAACGGGCTGTTTTCAGAGCGCCATGACCGTGGCACCCAAAGTAAGCAACTCGAACAAGTGACCGCAGTTCGACTTTCCGAACATCCGCTGAAATACAAACGACATTCGGAGCAGCGCGTCTTGGTCGGTCCGGCGGGGTGGCCCAGCTTTCCTCAAGCTGAGTACGACGCACAAGAATGGTCAGTGCGAGCGTCTATCAAAAAACACACTCGCCATTCGACCAAGCGTTCCGCAAAGTTTCTTGGGCCTGCGGCCATCGGCTTGAAGCAAGCCGGGCCAACCAACATTTATCAACGGGCTGCTGCCAGAGCAGCGCCGAACCGCGTCTGTCCTTACTGATTCAAATCGGCTGGCAACTCCGACAGAGGCGTGAGTTCGAGGATGTCGGTCTGATACCACTGTTTCTCGTTGAGCAGTCCCGTGTCACGATCCGTGAAGCGATTGCCAACGACGTGCGAGGGATAAAGGTGTCCCGCATTGGTTGTCTTCCACACGCTGAAGTGATGCCGGGTGTCGGTGTAGTCGATGGCGACCAAGCGTTTCTCGTCCTTGTCAAAGTAGAGGCTGATCGGTTCCTTCAGTGACTCCGTCACTCGCAACCCGAAGGCAGGTTTCCCGCCGATGGCGGTATCGGGGATCGCTTCGATTTTCGACTTCGGGTCGAGCAAGATGCGGAGGCTCCACGCCCAGCACAGCACGCGGAC
>JAYTXB010000660.1:0-11588 GCA_043743205.1 Schlesneria sp. | reverse complement strand
CTGGGCCTCGCGAATGAGAAATTCCTGTTTGGAAAGCAATCCGCTCTTCCCGTTGCGATCAACGGCCGATACGATCCCCGCCCTTGCGACGGGCCGGTGGAAGGTCTACCCGGTCGAGTCTGCTAGATGAGTTCTTGCTCCACGCTCTGCCGAAGCTCGGCGTGGCGAAGTTCAGTGGGTGATTTCATGCCGCGAAAGTGTTCGATTCGTTCAGTTCGGTAGGGTTCATCGCAGCGCCTCTCTGTGATGAACCTGGCCGTCGGATCGTTCCTGCCGCACGTCCTTCGAGGCATCTCCCCCTAACTCCTGCCCCCCTGTGAACTCTGCCGTGTGATCGCGGAGAGTGCCTCGTTTCAACGAGTCTCTCGATGATCGCCGTGTTTGTTTCCCAGAGCGATTTCCCGTCACGAGCTTCCGTGGCGTTGCACCCGACTCTCGCCTTTCCGAATGGTCTCGGTTCGTATGCCGCGACCTCAATTTCTTTCCACCGAATGTGAATCAAGTCCATGGCAATGAATCTCAATCTCGTCCGCAACATCGGCATCTCGGCCCACATCGACTCGGGCAAGACCACGCTCACCGAACGCATCTTGTTCTACTCGGGCCGTATTCACGAAATCCATGAAGTCAAAGGGAAGGACCAAGTCGGTGCGACCATGGACTTCATGGAACTCGAACGCGAGAAGGGGATCACAATCACCGCTGCGGCGACGCAGGTGAAGTGGAATGACAACACGATCAACGTGATCGACACGCCGGGTCACGTGGACTTCACCGTGGAGGTGGAACGTTCCTTGCGCGTCCTCGATGGTGCGATCCTCGTACTCTGTTCGGTCGGTGGCGTGCAGAGCCAATCGCTGACAGTCGATCGCCAGATGAAGCGATACAAGGTGCCTCGCATCGCCTTCATTAACAAGATGGACCGCGCCGGTGCGAACCCCGAGAAGGTCATCAAGATGGTCGCGGAGAAGTTGCACGTGATTCCCGTGCCGCTGCAAATCCCGATGGGCCGTGAGGCGGCGTTTGGCGGGGTGATCGACCTCATCACCATGCAGGCGATCTTCTTCGATGGTGAAGATGGCGAGAACGTTCGCCGCGAAGCCATTCCGGCGGAGTATCAGGCTCCCGCTCAGGAAGCGCGCGACAAGATGCTCGAAACGCTCTCCATGTTCAGCGACTCCCTGATGGAGAAGCTGCTGGAAGCGACCGAGATTTCCGTTGCCGAGATTCGCGCCGTCGTTCGCCAAGCGACGATCGCCCTCCAGATCACACCCGTGATGATGGGTTCGGCCTACAAGAACAAGGGTGTTCAAGAGGCTCTCGACGGCGTGATCTACTATCTCCCTTGTCCGCTCGATCGCACGATGACGGCCATTGATCAACTCAAGAAGCCGGTAGCGGGCACCGAAACTCAAGTCCCCAACTGGAACCGCGTCAACTTGGTCTCGGACCCGACCAAGCCGCTCGTGTGCATGGCCTTCAAGACGGTGGTCGAGCAGTACGGTCAACTGACGTACACCCGCATCTATCAAGGCAAGATCGTAAAGGGCGACAGCTATTTCAATACGCGTACCGGCAAGAAGGTGCGGTTCGGGCGGCTGGTGCGGATGCACGCCAACGATCGCGTGGACGTGGATATCGCCGAAGCGGGCGACATTGTGGCACTGGTCGGTGTCGATTGCGCGTCGGGCGATACGTTCTGTAGCGAAGAAGTGACGTACTCACTGGAAAGCATCTTCGTTCCAGACGCCGTGATCCGGCTGAGCATTGAACCGGTCAAACGCGACGGTGCTGACAAACTCGGTAAGGCTCTCGAACGCTTCCGTCGCGAAGACCCGACGTTCCGCGTGCTGACCGACGAAGAGACCGGCCAAACGCTGATCGCAGGCATGGGCCAGTTGCATCTCGACATCTACGTCGAGCGGATCAAACGTGAATACGGCGTCGAGTGCATCGTCGGCAACCCGCGCGTGGCCTATCGCGAAATGCCGACGCGCGAAGTCGAGTTTAACTACAAGCACAAGAAGCAGACCGGCGGTTCGGGACAATACGCTCACATCGTCGGCAAACTGGTTCCGCTGCCGGAAGACAGCGCGATTGCCTATGAGTTCGTCAACGATGTCACCGGCGGTCGCATCCCCAAGGAATACATCAAGCCGACGGATGAAGGCTTCCAACGAGCACTGGTGAAGGGGCCACTCTGCGAATGTGAAGTTGTCAACGTGCAGATGATTCTGGAAGACGGCGGCTATCACGATGTCGATTCGTCCGAAATGGCGTTCGGCATCGCCGCCTTCGATTGCATGCGAGAGACACTCAAGAAGGCCGGGATCGGATTGCTCGAACCGATCATGAAGTTGGAAGTGGAAGTTCCCGAGGAATATCAAGGCAACGTCACCGGACATCTCTCCAGCAAGCGTGGTGTGGTGGCCTCCTCCGACACGAATCTCGGGATGGCCACGATCATCGCCGAAGTGCCGCTCGCCTCGATGTTCGACTACGCCAACGAAGTTCGCTCGATGACACAGGGTAAGGGGACGTTCAGTATGGAGTTCTCCAAGTACCAGATGCTGCCACGCAACCTCGTGGAAGAAGTTGTCGAGAAGCGCAAGAAAGACAAGGCCGATCGCGCCGCGTTGGACAAGTAACGCACGCGTCAGCACGCGACTCAGTGGGACTTCCTGCCCGCAGTGTCGCTGGCGGCGATCATTCGCAGCCCGGCTTGTTCTCAAGCCGGGCTGCTCTGTTTTGACGCGACTTGCTTTGGAAGAATCCCGCCGACAGGTATTAGGCGAGCCGCAGCATCAAAGTCGCCCTGTCGTTCCGCGACAGGAGAGCCGATGGTCAGTTGGGCGAGCGGCAGGAAGAACTGTACCTGTAGGATGGGCACTCTTGCCCGTCCGCTTTGAAGTGCTGGCGTCTGGAAGGCAGAAAGCAAGACGGGCAAGAGTGCCCATCCTACATCGCGTTACGACAAGTCTTGCCGGTCACATTAATGCGGTGTGGCACTCCGCTTTCCTGTTGCGGAGCGACAGGGCTACGAAGCCTGATCGCTCGCCTTAGAGTTCCGTCGAACTGGCCCCGCTCAGCGGCCACCCTCATCGAGTCAACCCCCACTCAGCCTCATTCTCTCTCCTGCGAAAGCGGGCGGGAGTGGGGACCAGAAGCCACGGCCAACACGTTCATGACACTTGCCGAACAGATTGAGTTGGCCTGCCTGCTGGAGGCGACCGCGCGGAAGGTCGGCAACGTTCATCCCGCCGCCGCGTTTCGAGACCTCGATTACGCCGACTTCGCCGGCGCGGCGCGGGCTGTTGCCGAACCGTTGGCAAGGGCCACAGAAACGGGACTCGGACGTGCCGTCCTGTCCGCGATTCAGGCGACACGTGCGGCGCGAGTTCGGTCGAACGCGAATTTGGGGATCGTGCTGCTCCTCGCGCCGCTGTCCGCAGTGCCGGTGGGCGTCCCCTTGAACGAAGGCGTTCGCGAAGTCCTGGCACGCACGACCGTTGAAGACGCGGAACTGGTTTACGAGGCAATTCGACTCGCCAAACCGGGGGGACTCGGTCAGGCAACGTCTCAAGACGTGAATGCCCCGCCTACGATGACGTTGCTGGCCGCGATGGCCCTGGCAGCTGATCGCGATCGTATTGCTGAGCAGTATGCGACCAACTTCACATTCATCTTGGCGGTGGCCGAGGATTGGCTACTGCACGACTGGCTGCAGCTTGGTCTTTGTCCGCTGTCGATTTTCAGTCGCACGGGAATGCGTGATGAAGTTCCGGTCGCGCCGTGGGAGGCCGCCATTGTGAAGCTGCATCTGCGGATCATGGCTCACGCCCCGGACTCGTTGATCGTGCGGAAGTGTGGACTCGACTGCGGTGAGCAAGTGCAGCGTCGGGCCGCCGAACTGGTGGATCTTGACTGGCCACACGCTCAAGCGAGTTGGTCCAAGTTCGATGAACTGGACGTGTGGCTGCGCAGCGACGGACATCGGCTCAACCCCGGCACGTCGGCCGACCTCGTGGCCGCCGTCTTATTCTCGGCCCTCCGCAGAGGAACGATCCCCTTTCCGTCGCGAGATCGACTTCTGTCGCACGCCGAACGGCTGCTGTTCTTGCCGAAGTCAGCCAGGCAAGCTCCCGCCATTCCGGGCGAGTGATCTCGAACGTTGAGGTGTTTGACCGTGTGGGCAAAGCCACTCGCATCGGTCAAAAAAAACAGGCTCAAACGTCCATCACGCGCGGGGCGTTGCCCACGCGGTTAAACGACTTATGCCTCTCGCAGTCAGGATTGACCGGTCTGCTGGACGGAGAATCTCGGTCATGGAATGACTGAGCTACGTCGGGAATGACGGAGATTTTTTCTCGTTCCCAAGCTCCGGCTTGGGAACGCACTCCGCCAAGCTCCGGCTTGGCGAGCAGTAGAGGAAGCTGGAGCTTCTCAGGAGGACGTTCCCAAGAAGGAGCTTGGGAACGAGAGACATTTGGTGAGCCGCATGCCGTGAGGCTGCGGGTGCTTCGACACCGCAAGAAACCCGTGGCCTCACGGCGCACGGCTCGCCCGAAACGTCTCACTCAGGACCGCGCTCGGAAAGATTCGGATTGGGCCGCGCGAGGTAAAATCAAACCTGCGCGAGCCATCGGCAACTTCCGCCACTGCTTGAGCCTCGTCTCGCGGTGGAGGACTTTGCCGGTTGTGACGAAAGTAACTTTCGTACCGGCTTTTCATTCATCTTCCTCTGCCGCAGCGTCCGATGAGTACGGATAACCGCTATAGGCGGAACATTCGGCATCGTCATCGGGAGGACAAACCCCGGTGACAGCCGAGTGATGGCGGGTCGCGTGCGAGGTTTTCTCAGCAGTCGCTGGAGCAACCGATGAATCTTCGAAGCAATTGGTGTCTGTTCGGTTTCCTGACGTGGATGGTGATGGCCGGTCTGGCCAGCGCTCAACAAGAGGGGTCCGTACGGCTGGGTGGGCCTGCCAATGGGGAGTTGCCTCCACCACTGACGACGTTCGATGGGAACGTCGGGCAGGTCAATCTCGGTGGCGGCGGCCCCGGCAACTACACGAACTATGACCGAACATTTCGGCCGCGGTTCAATGTGGATACGCGCGGCGGCGGGCTGTACGGGTACGAGCCTGGCTACACGAACATCGGCATGTTCCTGCCGTACACGATTGAGGATGACACGGCGATCCTGTTTGGGGATCTCCGTGGGTTGGTGACTCACGACGGCAAGGGGGGAGCCAACGTCGGTGCTGGTTGGCGCTGGTGGATGGAAGACCTTGATCGCATCATCGGCGTGTCGGGCTGGTACGACTTTGATGCCGGTCACACACGCAGCTACGACCAGATCGGGCTGAGCCTTGAATCGCTCGGGCGGTTCGTCGATTTCCGGATGAACGGCTATATGCCGATTGGCAAACGCGATCACGTACTCGGGACGACGTTGGATTCGTCGAACACTCAGTTCCTCGGAAACGGGCTGTTCTTCAATCGCACGACCGTTGCCGAACAAACCTTCACTGGCTTCGATACTGAAGTGGGTGGACCAGTGCCACTACTCGGTCGCTATGGCGTGAATGGCTATCTCGGTGGATACCACTTCATCGGGAACGGTCAGCGCGGCGGCAGCGTCACCGGCCTCAGCACACGCCTGATGGCTCAGGTCAACGAGGATGTCTCCGTCGGTGTGCAACTGACCGATGACAACGTGTTCGGCACCAACGTGCAGGCTCAGGTCTTCGTCACGTTGCCCGAGGGAGCTCCGAGTCGTTGGCTGCGGAACCCCCGCGTCCGGGATCGGTTGACCGCCTCCGTCTTCCGTCAGTACCGCGTGATGGCTCACACCGACACGTTCGATGTTCCCGTAGCGGCGATCAATCCGAAGGACGGTCTGCCGTACTTCGTGACTCACATCGACCCCAACGGTACTGCGGCCGGAACGGGAACGATCGCGAACCCCTTCAACAGCATCGCCAACTACAACGCGCAGAGTCTCGCTCAGCGTCAACAGTCCGACATCCTTTACGTTCGCCCACGCATCGACAACACGAACACGAACCTCGACACGGCAGGGACGCTGACATTGTTCAACGGCCAGCGCCTGTTGAGCACTTCGGTACAGCACCAGTTTGCATTCAATCTGAATGGCAACTCCGTGAGTGGAAATCTGCCAGGCTTCGTGACGGGAGCGGACTTGCCGCTGCTCTTCAACAGTGCCGGCGGCGATGTCGTGACGCTCGCGGCCAACGCTTCGCAGTGCATCGAGGTCTCGGGCTTCGACATCACCGGCAGCGCGACCGGCAACGGCATTCGCGGTACCGACAACACGTTCGTGCTGATCAACAACAACATCATTCACGGCGCCCTGAACGGCGTGCTGTTGACCAATCTGACCGGCACCGTCGCCAACGGCACCGCGGCCGTGTTTGAGAACAACATCATTGGCGACAGAATCCTGACGGATGCCAACAACACGCGCACTTTCGCCAACATTGAAGACGGAATCCGCGTCACCAACACCAACGCGGCACCACTCGATGTCACGGTGATCGGCAACGATTTCACGAACAACGGTGATGACGGTTTGCAACTCGATGCGAATGGCACGAGCGTGATCGGTGGTATCATCGGCGGTGTAACAATCACGCAGGCCGACCCCGGTCCGCCCGCTGTGGCCGCCGTCACGCTCGGCAACAACTTCCGCGACAACGGTGCGCATGGCTTGCACCTCACGGCCAACGGCACCGGCGCGTTGAACTTCCTATCGCCCCCAGGTCCCACCGGCAGTGGCATCATCAACAACGACTTCACGGCGAACGGTCTCGATGGGCTGCGGATCGAAACGACCGGTGGAGCGAACGGCAACTATGACATCATCAGCAATCGCTTCGGAGCCGCGACCGACGCCTTGACGGGCAATCAACGCTACGGTTTGAGCCTGACCGCCGACAGCGGGACTACGAATATCAACATCGGTGGCGCGAATACTCCTGCCGATCCAGGTCCGCCTCCTGTGGCCGCCGTCACGCGCGGCAACGTGTTCGACTTCAATGCCGTGTCAGCCATCGACATCGCCGTCACCGGCACCGCAATTCTGAACTACAACATCGAAAACAATACGGTACGAAACGCATCAAGTGCCACCACGCCAGCTCCACGCGATGCGGTCGCCTTCTCGTTCAATGGCATCAGCGGAACCGATTCCTTCACGATCACGAATAACTCCGATGCCGGAATCGACATCACGCAAGTCACGTGGAATCTGTCCGGAACGCCTGCGTTGTTCGACTCGAACAACGTTGGGATCGGGGCGGGCAACTCAGCGCTCGAACCGCAAAACGCCAGTGACCTGCTGACGGGACTGACGACGGTCAATAATTTCTTGGTCATCCCCGGTGGCGTTCCGCCCCTGACCGCGGCTGCGACAGGCAACCCCGTCGGGACGGTTGAAATTCCGGACGGTTCGCAGAACTTGGCTTTGGGCTACAACAACTTCAATACGGGTGAGACGTTTGAAGCCACGACAATCCTCAGTAATAACATTGATCCCGGCGTCCGAAATGCAACACCACTCAGTTCGCTGGCCACGGCAGGCTCGACGGTCACGGTCCAGTTCAGCAATGCTCTTTCCACGACATTTGCACTGTCTCAGGTCAACCTTGGTGGGATTGCTGTCGCCGGGTCTGGTCAAGTGTTTGGACAAGCCAGCCCCGGTTTCGGTGCGGGTGGAGATGGCATCCATGTTTCCGCGAGTGGCAACTCGTCGTTGAATCAGTCTGTGATTCGCACCAATACGGTGACGGGTTATGGCGGGTTCGGAATCCATGTTGAGACCTCCGGGAATGCTCAGGCACCGAACATCGTCATCGACAACAACATCACCTCGTTCAATGGAACAGGTGTGAATGGAGCGGGGGCGTCGATCTTCACCGGTGGCGGTCTGTCAATCGATCGCTACGACAGTTCGCTGAACCACTCCCTGATCCACGACAACCAGATCACGTCGAACTTCAACGACGGCTTTACGATTGTGGGAGCGGGAACGGTCGTGGGAGACATGATCGTGAACAGCCACGACAACCAAGTCTTGAACAACGCCGGAGACGGTGCGGAGTTGCTCGCATCGGAGCAAGTCGTCCTGACATTCAACAGCACTCGCGATCAATTCATCGGGAACAACTTCAACGGCTTCCGTGCTCGCACGGACGGGACATCCACGGTTCAACTCGACTTCCAAAATGTTCTCGCCACCGGAAATGTGGGGAGTGGTTTCGACGCGCTGGCTCAAGGAAACAGCTCGCTGCAAGTCTTCGTGACCAGCCCTGTTGATCCGCTGTTCACGGGCGTCGGCTCCGCTTTCTCGAACAATGGTCAACACGGCTTCGCGTTCGGTTCGGTGGAGAGCGGGTTGGCTTCTGTCAATCTCACGAACACGCTCTTCAACGACAACAGCCGGGACGGCTTGAACTTCAATCGCGAAGGGGCATCACTCACACTCGTCGATTTGGCTGACTCGCAAGTGACTCGCAATGCCGACGACGGCATTCAGTTCTACACGACCGGTGCCTCACCGTTCGATCCGAACCAGCCGCTCACGCCTCAGCCAAACCAGCTCTCGCTGAACAACGTGACGGTCAACGCCAACGGTGCTACAGGAGCACCGAACGGTGGCAACGGCTTGGAAGTGGCCACGTTTGCCACCAGCGTCCTGGTCCTGAACGCGGAACTCACGACCTTCAACAACAACGCAACCGACGGTGTCCGCATCTTCTCGGGCAACGGCAGCAGTTTCGGTCAGGCGACCAATCGTTCGACCTTCAACGGTGTGACAATCACAGGCAACGTGCGTGACGGTATCAAGCTGTTCGCTCAAGGGTTGTCCGACACCTTGCCGTCGTCGTTCATCGAAGTGAATAGCAACAGCGGTAACACGATGATTTCCAACAATGGTGATGATGGTATCCAGGGGACGGTCACCTTCGGTGCCATCGACATCCTCGTTCAAGGTGACACGGTCGGCGTGGTCAACTTCGACACGCGCATCCAACACAACGGCTTCTTGAATGGAGTTGTCAATCGCGGCGGAAACGGAATCGAACTCAACGTGGGTGATGCCGCCGTGGACGGAGACGACATCGCTGACAATGGTGGGTTGCCTGCGGCTCAACGCGATGGAGATCGTGACGGCGGTGCCAACGAAGTCGCCAACTTCTTCACGCCGAACCCGTTCCAATTGGTGCCACCGGTGGGAACCCAATTCGGCTCGACCGCGACACTCGATGTTCGAGACATCTTGGTGGGTGATGAAAATGTGAATGACAATGTGAACACTGGTAACGCGGGTGACGGTATCGAAGTCTGGGCGTCGAACAACTTCAACTACCTTGCTCGCTATGCCGCTGCAAATGGCCAAAGCTTCAACAACACCGTGTTTTCTGTCGGGAGCCTCGTGAATCTCAATGTCGAGCGGACAGACATCTCGGGGAACGGCCAGCATGGCTTGAACATCACCGGCGATGGTTACAACCGAGAAGTGGATGGCTTCAACCTGATCAATGCCGTGGTTGATAGCAGCCGTATCGCAGCCAACGCTCAGAACGGCGTGAACATCGACCTTGAAGGCCGCTTCGGATTTACTCAGGGTTTCCCCGGTGGTCCTCCCAGCCCCGGCCTGCTTCGCACCGACACGAACTCGTTTGTCTTCACCAACAACCTGATCGAGCGGAACGGGAACAACGGCTTGTTCTATCAGAGCAATGCGGCCGACCAACAGCGGTTCGGTTCGAACTCTGGACTTGCCTCCCACATTCGAATTGATTTCTTCGACCCCCAACCGACCAATCCCCCTTTCCCCTACGATCCGGATAACGTCGCTTTCAATGGCGGTGATGTCTTCAACACGGGTTACAACACCACGGATGCCTTCATTGACCTCTACCTCAACCTGAGGACCGATTTGAATTCGGCCTTGGTCTTCCACAACAACCGAGTGCAGTTCAACGGCAGTCAGAACGTAGGACTGGGTGACGGGATGTTCATTCGAGTCGGTACCGACACCTACTTGTCCGCTGACCTCGGTGGCACCGCTGGCGATACCACCGGCAACGTCTTCTCAGGGAACGTGCTGACAGATGTTCACTTTGAATCGTTCATCGCCTTCGACCCTGCCACCGGCAACGTGATCAACCCAGGGACTTCTGTGCCCGCGAATCCCGGCCCGGACATCATCTTCTTGGATGACACCGCGCAGTTGGACCTGCGGTTCAACAACAACACTGCGGCACAAGTCTCGGCACCGTTCGCGCTATTCCCAACACAAGCCGCCATCTACGCTCTTAGCGACATTGGGGGTGGAAAAGGAGTTGGGCCACGTGCTGTGCAGCTCTTCCAGGTGGACGATGGCATCAACCTGAACGCCAACAACACCATTCCACAAGACCTGAACGCGGTGTTCCAAGGTGGCAACTTCCATCAACGAACTGCCGTGGCCGATCCGTTCTTCCCAAATCCGGCCTTCCCCGAGAACTACTTCTTCGATCCGGGCGATCCGTTCCTGCCTTGATCGGATGACGATCACCTGACGGTGCGACACACACGACAACGCCATCTCCCCTTGAGATGGCGTTGTTTTGTTTCCCAAGCCCGACGAGACCGCTCTCGCTGAACCGCCCGTTGAAAAAGTCACCCGCCGTGTGGGGACTGTTGGCTTGCGGTTAAACGACTAATCCGACAGTCCCCGTGAGCGAGGGGGCCATTCAGCGACTCCCTCGCGCTGCGGGTTGGTAAATCAGTTCCTGCCGGTCGCCTTATCCCTCGCACGGCCATGAGTGAGCTGTTTTAGGCGAATTGTTTTAGGCGAGCCGTGTGCCGTGAGGCCACGGGTTTCCTGCGGCGATCAAGAACCCGCAGCCTGACGGCATGCGGCTCGCCAGTGTCTCAGCTTTTGCCGCGCGAGGTAGAGATGATGACAGGCGCGCCATGGAAGTCGTCTGGCGAGTAATGGAATATGACTTTTTGTTTATAAAAGTCACCAAGCGAGCAATGGAAGCTGTCTAGCGAACGATGGTAGCTGACTGGCGAGCAATGGAATCTGACTGGTGAGAAACGGTATCTATCTGGAACACGATGGAAGTCGTCTGGCGCGCAATAGAAGCTGCTTGAAGTCTTCGCCAAGCTGCTTTAGTCTGAGAAATTGAGACTTTAATTGAGGGAATGTCTTAATCCACACTTCACAGGAGTTCTGCCATGCCGATCACAGACCTTGGTTCTTATGTCACGACTGGTGAAGAGCTGAAGTCGCACTGGACCGACGTGAACGCGGATCGTGTCGCAGGTGGCGGGACGGCTTTACTGCTGTCTGATGGGTATTCGCTGGCCGATCTGACGACCGACGTGGGCCTTGTGGCGACGGCCATCACGGGACAGGAGAGTCTGGACAACGCCCTTGGGCTGGCGATGGCCGCTCGGGACAATCGCAGGCAGGCGCTGCGCGATCGGCTCATCGAATTTCGCGAGGCGGTGCAGTATCGGCTGAAAGGGACGGGGTATGCGTTGTCTCTGCCCGACACGCCGCATCC
>JAYTXB010000659.1:0-1457 GCA_043743205.1 Schlesneria sp. | reverse complement strand
GTGCCGTGAGGCCCCGGGTTCTTCGCCTAAAAGTCCGGGGCCTCACGGCACCCGGCTCACCAAACTCTGCGCCAGTTCTTAGCGAGTGTCGTCGTTCATGGATGGTCCCAGTCGCGAAGCGACGCCAGCCAATAGCCGTGGGTGTCAACCCACGGTAAGGAGAGCAGTTGTGAAAGTGAGCCGCGAAGCGGCGGCAGAGAATCCGCACGCAGGTCCAAGTTTGCTGCCGCCGCTTCACGGCTCAAGACGGAATTCAGACGCTCGCTGAACTGCGGGTTGACACCCGCAGCTACTGGCTGACATCGCTTTGCGATTCAAAACCACTCAAGGCGGACCACCAATGAACGACCACAGCCAACTTCAGTGGCCCCAAAGGCTTCCCTGTCTGACTCCCCCAGACTCCTGTATCTTCCCGCCCGCTTCCTGCCCCCTGCCTCCCGACTCCTGCCCCCTTCTTCCAAGGCTCGCCGATGCCCCGCGATTTCATCAACGAAAGTCTCTCGCACGATCCGATTCACGGGTACATCCCGTTCATCGCCCGATCGGGGTTGCCTGAAGGTGAGGCGGCTGAGCAGGACGTGATCGATCATCCGTGGGTGCAGCGGATGCGGCAGATTCACCAGCTTCAAACGGCGTGGTGGGTCTTTCCCTCCGCCGAGCACATGCGGTTCCAGCACATTCTCGGTGCGATGCACTTGGCGTCGGTGGCGATCGAACATTGGTACGAGTCGCTCTGCGATTCGACTCGCAACGTGCCCAGTCGCGCTTATGTCGAGAGTCTGCTCCGCATGGCGGCTCTCTTGCACGACGTGGGACACGGCCCGTTCGGGCACTTCTTCGACGACCACTATCTCGACCAGTTCGGCGTCACGCACGAAGACATCGGCGGAGCGGTGATCGAACAGGAACTGGGCGACCTGCTGCGTCGAGTCCGTCGCAATCCGAGTGGCAAGTTGCAGCCGTTGGAGGAACTCGACCCGCATCAGATCGCGTGGTTGATCCGTCGGCCGAAACGAGACGCCGCCGCCGAGGAAGGGCATCCCGACTGGTTGAGAAAACTGCGGTCGATGTTCAGCGGCATCTACACCGTGGACAACATGGACTTCGTCCTGCGTGACGCCTACATGACCGGCTACAACACGAAGGCGTTCGATCTGAATCGCATTCTGCACTACACGTTCTTCACTTCGGCTGGCCTGACGATTCACGCACGCGGACTGCCGACGCTGATCAACTTCATTGAGACGCGAGCTAATCTCTTCCGCACGATCTACTTTCACCGCACGGTTCGCGCGGTCGATCTCTCGCTGGAAGAACTCTTCCCTGAAACAATGCCGCGCCTGTTTCAGGGCAACCCACTCGACAAGTTGGGCGAGTACCGCAAGTTCACCGAATCGTCGTTCCTCGTCGATGTCCAACGCTGGGCCGACGCGACCGATCCCGCGTTGAAGGAACTC
>JAYTXB010000658.1:0-2950 GCA_043743205.1 Schlesneria sp. | reverse complement strand
TCGGCGGAACCGGTCGCGACGATGCTGTTCGTCCGCTTATCGACGGAGAATTTGAGTGGCACCAAACTCGCGCTGGCATCGTCGGCTCCCGCCAACGCCAAGCCTTGCTGCTGACGTTGTTGATTGCCACCCCCTTGCTGCGTCTGTCCGTTGAAGAGCGTGTTGAGTTGCGTGACCATCAGTTCCGCATCGGCATTGGCCAGAGTGAAGACTTTGATTTCCGAGACCGTGGAAGTCGGCTTGTCGAGCTGTTTGATCAGCTCTTCCACGAGGACCATGCTCTGTTCGGAAGCCGACACGATCAGGCTGTTGGCGCGGGCATCGGGCGTGATCCGGATGTCAGACAACACTCCCGATTGGAACTCCCGATCGCCCGCCTTGTCCGTGACGAGGAACTTCAGCACGGCCGACTTCACGTTCTTGAATTGCTCATCGACCTGCCCTGGGTTCAGCCCCTGCAAGCCACCTTGTTGACCGCCACCACCGCCGCCGGAACTCGAGGTCGGCGGAGCGATCACACTTTGAATGGCCGCGTTGATGACGGCCGACAGATCGTTCGCCAACGCACTCTTCAGCGGGAAAATTTTGATCGTGTTGACGGCAGAGGGATCTTTTTCGAGCTTCTTAATCAGGGATTCGATCTCATCCAGATCGCGAGCTTGAGCACGCACGATGATCGAGTTCGTTCGCGAATCCGAAGTCACGAGCACCTTCGCGCCGAGGCTCTTGCGTTCCAGATAGAACTTCGTGATGAGTTCCTCCACCTGCGAAGCAATCGCGCTCTTCAAGTGGAAGACTTGGAATTCGGTCTCGGGATCGACGGGGCGATCCAACTCTTCGGCGAGGTCGAGAATCGCATTCAGGTCCACTTCGGGAGCGACGATCAGCAATGAGTTCGGCTTCGTGATCGGGATGATCGCCGCACTCTGTCGAGTCTGAGTCGCCTTACCGGGAAACTTCGTCAGCCGCTCGTAAACGGTCGTCAACAACTCGGCCAACGATTCGGCATCGACGTTCTTCAAGTAGAGCAGATGGACCTGCGGTGCGGTCGATTCACTGAGCTTCTCCAACTTTTGAATCAGCTCCTGAACTTGTGCGACATCCTTTTCGTTGCCGCGCAGAATCAAGACCCCCAGTTCTTCGACCGACTCAATTGTCACTTCGCCCTTCAGCGTGCCGATGGCATCGCCGAGAGACGGGGACACGAGCTTACGCCCGCCACGGGAATCGGTAGCTGCCTCGCGCTCAGGTTTCGCCTCAGGTTGCTCTCCGATTTGGTTCGCGGCCCGCAACCGTTCGATTTCGGCAGGCAATTGGTGAGCGATCTGACAGACGTACTTCGTACTGGCCCTGACGTGGATCGGGTCTTCGGCATCGAACGGGCGATCCAGCGTACGGAGGAGCTTGAGCGTCGCCTCGTTTTCGGCGCGGGTGCCGACGATGAGCAACTCATCGTTCGCTTCGTCGATCGCGATCGTGAAGCTCGCGCCACCGTTGGCCAAGCGTCCCGCCTTGAGATCATCCGGCGCGGAGATGACCGAACTGATGCGGAACGCGGGAAGCCCGTTCGGTCCATGCGAGACCAATTGGGCGCGCGGCTTCAGCGTGCGATAGACCTGCTTCGACAGGTCGATCGCCGAACGATGCTTCGGACGAAAGACCGCCTGCGAACTCGGCGTGACCGATTCTTCTGTGAGTCGCGCTGGAGCGACAGCATCGGCGTTTGAGACGCGACGTGGAACGCGATCATTGGAATCAACCGGTTGCTCGTCGTGCCCGACTTGCCTGACCGGCCGACGCACGCTCCGTTGAGGCAATCGTTCTTGAGCCAGTTCTTCCGCCACTTCGTCTCGCACAGTGATCGCATCGGTGCGACGCTCATACGGCGACGAAGTGACGGGGGGCGAGATGCGGTTCGGATCGACGACCTTCTCACCGCTGCCGTCCTTCGTTACGGAGATCGGTTGATAACGGGGCCGCTGCGACGGCAGGTCCAGCACGACCAGGAAGTCACCCTTCTCGATCAGTCGAAAGCCGAGCGGTTCGATGTCTTTGTTGATGATGCGCACGGCGTCGTGTCGCGTGTACTCGGTGGCATCACGACGACTGAAGCGTCCCTTGGGAACCCGATCTGCAATGAGCTGCGATCCGGTCGCGAAGGCTACGTCTTTGATCACGGTTTCCCACGGTGAGCTGAAATAGTTCAGCTTGACCGTCTTCTCCTGGGTCTCGGGAGCGACACCCGAGGCCGACACTCGCGAAGCCTTTTCGAATTTCGTTCCCGCCGAAGCCAGCTTCGGGTGAGACAGGTCGAAGCCACCGCCGGCCGTCCACAAGAGCAGCGAAGAAGCCGTCGCGACCGAGAGACCCTGAATGGCCAGAGTCATCGGTCGGCGAACGCTGCGATCTGTTCGAGATTGAGGTGCGTCCATGCTGAGCCTGTGAAGTTGTCAGAACTTGAGGAGAGAGATTGCCACGACGCACCATCCGCGCAGTCATGGCAATCGGATTTATCGGCAAGGTTTGACAGGCACTTGAAATGAAACTCGCCCCAGTTGCTCCAAATTAAGGTCCGCCTCATGCAGCAACCGTGTGCAGTCCCTTGCAGCCCGTTGCCGTCACGCTCGGGGGACGATCGCCCGCCTGCTCGGCACGAACTGCCGATGGCGAACGGTCCGTTCGACAAAAACGAGTGTGGAGCCGTGGACACGTTGCGGTCAGCGCATCCTGAGCTTGACCGTGATTTGTCATTCTGAGAGAAGCCCGCCCTCTCTCTTCCCTCAATTCGATCATGGACGATGACAGGTCTCAGCCGACGCCCCTTCGCGTGGTGTTGCGACACGGTCAAGGATGCCCGCATGTCTCGAACGATCCGCTCCATCGCCTGTTGCTGCCTGTTGGCCACCGTTGTGGCTGGCAGCGGTTCCGGATGTACGCACCTGATCGAAAC
>JAYTXB010000657.1:0-17528 GCA_043743205.1 Schlesneria sp. | reverse complement strand
AAGCGTGGCACGAGGCGAACATGATCCAAGCCATCGACTACATGGACCTCAAAGGCAACTATATCTGCGTCGCCGATCTCGATGCCGACGAGCAGAAGTTCGTTGCCGAACTGAAGCGGCAGGCGAAGAAGATTGCCGACTGGAATGGGTTCTGGAATCACTGGACTCACGCCGTCGCCGAGTTCTACAAGGACAGCGGGCTGACGCGGAAGCAGATTCGTGAGACGGGGGTCTATCGAATCGCTCAGGACTTGGGGAGTCGGCTGGCGGTGGCGGCGGGGATCGCGCGGTTGCCCGATTATCGCGATGAACTCAACGAGTTGATCCGGTCTCGGTTCCAGACGCGCCGCGCGTTCTGTGAGGCGACCGGGCTGAGCGAAGACATGCTGAGCCACGTCTTCGCGGGCCGCAAGCATCTGGCCATCGACACATTGGCCGACGCTCTGTCTCGAATCGGGTTCTCACTTCGCATCGTTCCGATTCCGAAGATTGAAGAAGATGCCAAGGCGTAGGCGTCGCCTTGCTGCGTAGAGCGTTCGCTTTCGGAAGTGACTTAGGAACGGGGCCGCAATCTCTTCCCGATCTCCGTCGATTCGTTTCAAATCGAGAGGTGATTGCGGTCCTGTTCCTCAGGCTTCGCGGGGTTCGCAGTTCGCATCGTTACGGAAGCGAACGCATCCCGCCAAGCAGGAGCTTGGTGGAGTGCGTTCCCAAGCTGGAGCTTGGGAACGAGGTGAAATTGGGTTCTCGCAGGGCCGCTCAATCACGACAGCAGCATCTTCAAGTCGTCGGCGGTCATGTCTTGGAGTACCGAGTTGTTCTGTTCGAGGATCGCGTCGGCGAGTTCTCGCTTTTGCTTTTGCAGCTCGGCGATTTTTTCTTCGACCGTCCCTTTGCAGATCAAGCGGTACGCGAAGACTTGGCGTGTTTGACCGACGCGGTGGGCACGGTCGATCGCCTGCGTTTCGACGGCTGGGTTCCACCACGGGTCGAGGATGAAGACGTAGTCGGCTGCAGTGAGGTTGAGGCCCAAACCACCCGCCTTGAGACTGATGAGGAACACACCGCACTTCTCATCCGACTGGAAGCGTTCGACCCGTTCCTTGCGGTCGCGTGTCTGTCCATCGAGGTATTCGTACACGATCCCCTTCTTATCGAAGTGCTCGCGCACGATCGCCAACATGCTGGTGAACTGAGAGAAGACGAGCGTCTTGTGTCCCTCTTCGATCAGCTCTTCGATGTGCGGGATCAGTACGTCGAGCTTCGCACTCGATTCGGCCGACGAGGTTTTGTCGAGCAGTGCCGGATGGCAGGCGGCCTGTCGCAGTCGGAGGAGCGCCTCCAGCACGTGCATCTTCGACTTGGCCAGCCCCTGATCTTCGATGATCCCGAGCAGCGAGTCTCGATAGTGTGCACGCATCTCGTCGTACAGCCGCTGCTGTTCCGGCCCCATCTCGCAGAAGATCGTTTGTTCGAGCTTTTCGGGAAGTTCGCTCGCGACGCTTTGCTTGGTCCGTCGCAGAATGAGCGGCTTCAGCCCGTCGGCCAGGACGCGGCGGGTCTCGGTGTTTTCGGGGTCGGCCGCGTGCAGTTTGAACGCCGAACTACGTCCCAACATGCCGGGGTTGAGGAACTCAAAAATGGAGCAGAGGTCGCCGAGATGATTTTCGATTGGCGTACCGCTCAGCCCGATGCGATGCCGCGCCTGCAAGAGCCGCGTCGCCTTGGCTACTTGCGACGACGAGTTTTTGATCGCTTGAGCCTCATCGAGAATCACGTAATCGAAATCGACATCCTTCATGATGAGGACATCGCGCCGCAGCGTGCCGTAGGTTGTGAGGATCAGATCATACTTGCCGAAGTCGTCGCGCAACTTCGCACGGTCGAGGCCGGAGTACTCCAAGACCTTCATTTCAGGGGTGAACTTTTCGGCTTCTTGCTTCCAGTTGAACATCAACGATTTTGGCACGACGACGAGCGAGGTCTGCCGCTTCTTCGCGGGCTTGCGACGGCCTTCGAGGAACGCGAGAACTTGGATTGTCTTGCCGAGCCCCATGTCGTCCGCGAGACAGCCGCCAAATTGAAACTCTTCGAGGAACCGGAGCCAGCCAAGCCCTTCGCGCTGATAAGGACGAAGCTCACCGTGGAATGAAGGCGGTTCCGGTTCGCTTTTGATTCCTTCAAATGCCGCCAGTCGATTGCGAACTTCAATGAAGCGTGCATCGAGATCGACGAAAGGTTGAGAGGACAACAACGCGTCCAAGATGCCGACTTGAACGTTACTGAATTGAAGGTGATCGCCTTCGGCAACGCCCAAACCGGCGAGCAGCCCGTAACGCTCCATCCATTCTTCGGGCAAGATTCCGAGCGATCCGTCATCCAATGTGATCGTGCCATCGCCGCGAGCCAGCGCGGCGAGCAGTTCGGGAAATGTGACGCGTGCTCCGCCGAAATCGACATCGGCGTGCAACTCGAACCAATCAATGTTCGATTTGATCTGGAACTTCAGCTCGACGGCTTGACGGACTTGCTTGCCGTCGGCTCGCACTTGCCAGCCCTCAGCAATCAGAGCACGTACTGCGGGAGCAAGATCGCGTGCAGCAATCTCGGCATCATGCTGGCCGCGCCGATGATCGAGCAAACGCCGGAAGCCACCATCCTGCAACTGCGACCAAGCCAGTGATTCGGCCTGACGATCTCGCACAAGGCAACGATTCGCTTTTCGTTGGACGATGGCCCACTGGCTGCTGGTCCCTCGGACTGGAGTGCCATCGTAGTCGAACAGCACTTCCGCCTTGAGACGATCTTGGTGCCAGCGCGATCGGCCAGGGGCATGCACGACCACGATCGGCTGCGGCGCAACGACGACCTCCTCCAGACGCAGCTCATCGGGAAGTTCCAGCTTCGGCAACGCGGGCATGTCGAGCAGGCGATCGACGAGCGCGTGCTCTTCGCCTACAGCCACTTGGAATTCATCCGATCGCCGTAACAGCGTCACCCACGGATAGGCATCGAAATCTTGGAACGGTCGCACTTGGGTATCGGTAATGGCGAGGCCACCCGGCACAACGAGGACCGGTTCCCGCAACGGCATCTTCTCGGCGCCGCGTCGCAACGTCCCACGTAACTTCCAAACTTGCCCTTCTTCTTCAAAAACGACGGACAAGCAAAGTTCCCACGGCGCACCGTCGTCCCACACCAACGTCTCCGTGACTCGCTCATCGTCGCCGAGCAATCGAATGCGACCGGTTGCGCAGATGGCAGGCAGCAGCAGTTGGCACAGGTCGTGAGGGACACGGTAACGAAATGCCGCCAGATTGTCGGCCACTTGTCCGGACAATGAAGTCCGATCGGGAGTTCCTCCCACAATGTGCGCGAGGATCCGTCGATCTTCGTCATCGTCGATCTCATCAAACTTGCCGGGCCGCAACTTGAGAGGCTTGAGTTTCCCCCACTCCCCGTTGGCACGTCGTTGTCGCTGCGAAGTTTGAATGACGATTAGCCCCGCCTCTTCACTCGCGCGAGCATCGATTTCGTAGAAAACCTGCCGCTCGCGACCTGCCGCTGAAACGGACGACTCTTCGCCCTGCATTTCTTTGCGAAGCTCGCTCAGGCGGACTTCCCAATCCTTCAGCCGAACAGTCGGTTCAAATTGCGGTTCATCGTCGTCATCGTCACTCGATTTCGACTTCTTCTTTTTGGAACGACTGGTCGATGTCGTCTCTCCAGCCAAGGCGGCCGCGTCTGCTTCGACTTCATTCCATGTGTCGGAGTCGGCCCCCAGATGCAGCGGTTCATCATCCTCAACCAAGAAGGGAGGAAAGAACCCGGGCTTGGTCGAGGGAGAGACATACGAACCGGCATCTGCCGCGAGAATTGTCGCCCACAAATGTTTGCAGTAGACATTGCCGCTCGGATTAGCAGACGTTCCAACGCAGTTACAGATCATCCGAAACGGTCCACCGTCGCGGCTGAGTTGCGTCTGAAACTCGACTCCATCGCGCACGACGGCAAACAAATGATCGACCGTTACGCGAATCACGGAGACTCGCTCAGCCTGAATGTACGCGGCACCGCGAAAGCGAATATCGCCACGAAACTTGCTTTCCAGCAGTTCCGACAACGTCATGGACGGTTCCCTGTCTTTGCGGTTGAGAGGCCATGCGTGAACGGGGTTTCGCGAGACGCGGCCCCTGCATTTCCCTGTCGCCGTTCCTGTTTTAGTGTTCAATCATGGCATGCGAACGATTCGTAAAGACCTCGACTCGCGCGCAGCAGGGGAAGGTAGCTGATCCCTGACAACGTGGGTAGTCAGTTGCTGGCAACTGGCGAGTCACGGTTGACATCACCGATTCGGTTCCAAATGCCTCTGTATCTGTCGCTCCTGAGCTGACCAGTTCGCACCTGTCGCTCGCCAACGACAGTGCAGAGAACGGCTTCAAAGTGATCTGCCTCAACAGGCCGCCATATCGAATCGGCGTGACCCACAAACGCTGAAACTCGCGTGAGCCCTACCGCCCAATCGGCTCCACGCGAACAACGAAGTGACCGCCCCTGCCGAATGGAAACCCAAAAAACACGGGGATCAGTTACTAAAGCAGACGCTCGGCGGCTCGGCCGAAGTTGTCTGCCATTCTGTCGGAGTCCCGTTAAGATGCCGCCGCGTTTCGATGTAACGCCCGTGAAACTTCGCCTTTGAATTACGGTTGTCTCGTCGTATTGCCGACAAGTCGGCTGACGTTGATATCCACTCACTAGGCCACCATCAGCCCCGCGATGTGCTTTTGAAGCGGAGGATCAGCCTACGGATGCGGTCTCGTGCTGCCTCAACGTAAAGCACTGGAGTCGCTGATGAAGTCGTGCGTCTTTCAATATCCTTGATCTGTCACGAGCTCTAAGGCGACCGGCAGTTGAAATTACCCGTAGCTACCTTCGCCAGAAGGTGGGCATCACGCGTGCTTCCACGCTCTGGCGAGCGTCGCTACGGTAGATTCTCATCTGCGGCTCGCCTAATACCCGATACTCAGGCTTTGACGAAGTTCTCGTAACAGCCCCACAATCACGCCATGGTCGTCAATCATTGCCGTCGTCGAACTCCTTGGACTTGAGCGAATGCAAGAGAAGCCAAATCGACCGTTACTTGGCATCGCATTGATCGGAGCTGGCCGAGCTTGGGAGACGCACTACCGTGACGCCGTTCAAAAACTGAACTCGAAGCTGACATTGCGAGCCGTCTGCGATCCCGTTCATGTGCGAGCCGCATCTGTCGCAAGTGAGTTCCGTGCGGCGACCTACTCCAGTCCGTGGAAGCTCTTCCAGCGTCGCGATATTCAAGCGTGGTTGATCTGTGATACAGGTTGGTTTGGAAGTTATCCCGCAGAATTGGCCGTGAGATTCAACCAGCCCGCACTCTTCACCAACTGTTTCTCTCACGATTCACAGAGTCTTGTGCGGCTGCTCACTCAGTCGATCAATTGCGGCGAAACTCTGATTGCAGAGTTTCCAAACCGCTTCGCTCCCGCAACCACACGCATTCGTGAACTGGTCGCAACCAAGCTTGGCCGCGTGAACCGGATTGAGGTGGATGTCCCTGTCTCCTCCTTGGGAGAGACTGAACTCCTTTCCTGGCTGAATGCAGGCCGAGCCTACTCGCTCGGCTTGCTCGACTGGTGTACGTGTCTCATTGGACAGCCAGCGATTGAAGTGAACTGGAGCATGGGCCGAGGCGACCCCGAACTGCGGCTTTGCTTCGCTCCCCAGCCAGCCGATTCCAATGCTGCTCCACCCTCAGTTTCGCTGCGATTCATAAACGCTTCGGGAACTCATTTTTCACCCCATAGTCGTCGCATCGAATGCGAACGCGGTATCGCGACGAGTATCAACCCTAACCATATCGCTTGGCAAACGGAGACCGATCACGCTGTCGAGTCTCTTACACACGAGCGATCACCTTTCGTGATTCTCCTTGACCAATTCTGCCGTCGCGCCGCCGGTGGCCTCATCCCCGCTCCGAGTCTGGCCGATGCCCTGAATGGCCTAGCGCTGGTCGAAGCCGCGATTCAATCACTTTCCACTCAACAGGCCGTTTTCTTGAAGTCGGTTCAACCAGGATGATGAAAGGCTTGGGGCGAAAACGAGAAAATCGGCAGCGATCCGGCGTTTGCTTCTAGTGATGAGAATCGTTTCTTCACTAAGCTAAAACCAAGTTAGCAGTGACTTTGCGAGTCCGGTCAATCTTTTCAGGCGGGTGCAGTTTTCTTTGCTTGGGCGATTGAGTGGTCCACCTTATCGTGGTTCTTTTCCGATTCGAAACAACGCGCAGGAGGCGGCAGGATGGCCACGATGGATTAGAGACCGTTGACTGCGGATGAGCGGTTGGTGGCGGAGCAGGTGGTGCTGAATTTGCGGACGCTGAACGCGGCGTGTGATGCGGCTCCGGATGGGGCGGTGCTGGGAATTGCCAAGCTGTTGTCCCTGTAGCAGGGGCGTGTGGCGATGCGGCGGATATTAGAGATCAGTTTGCAGTCGCACGATGTCGATGCTGACGCCAGCGGGCGAGGTCCGGGTGTCTCGCGTCTATCGTCGTTGCGTGAAGTGCGACCACGGCGGCGATGCCTTGGATGAGCGACTGGGGATCAATAGTCGTTACAGCCCGCAGGTTCAGCGACTGATCCGCTTGGCGGCGGCAAGCTGGTCGTACGACATCTCCCGCGAGCAGTTGGCAGAGCTGTGCGGTCTGTCAGTGAGCGACACGACCGTTCGCGAGTTCGCTCAAGAGACCGGGGCGAAGATGGCGACTTGGCTGCGGACCGAGCCTGTGGCTGTACAGGCGTTCTGCCGGGCGACATCGAGTTCACGACCGACGGCACGAACGTCAACACGACCGAGCGGTGGCGCGAGGTCAAGTTGGGCATCGTCTCGAAACGCGATCGCGCGGAACCGGCGACGCCCGACGAATGGGGTGATCGCAAACTCCCCCCAGCCGAAAACGTTCACGGCCAGCGATCAGTTCGGCGATCGCTGGAAGGCGTGGGCGAAACGGCGGCAAATCTGCGAGGTGTCGGCCGACGGCGCGAAATGGATCTGGGAGGAGGCGCGGCTCAAACCTGTCGGGAGCGCTGGGCGTACTCAGATGTCTATCACGCGCTGGAGTCCATCAACGACACGTCGAAGAAGTTGTTCGGCGACGGCTCACCCGCCGCGACCATCTGACCGACACGCTCCGCACCACGCTGCTCGGACGGCTTCGACGAACGCGGCAGGACACTCGCGACAGCTTCCCCGCCAACGCCCCGCAACGGACTCGTCTGGAAGAGTTGCGGAACGAACTCGGCCACCACGTGCCCCACCTGAACTATGCCGAACGCCTGCTCAAGGGACGCTCGATCGGCAGCGGCCAAATCGAAGGTGCCTGCCAGAACCTCATCGGCCGCCGACTCAAACAAGCCACCACCCGCTGGCGTGTCCGCCGCGACTCACGCTCTCGCGTGTGTGTGCCCGCCGCACGGCCAACCTCTGCTCCATCATGGACAGCCGCCCGTGGAACGCCTACTAGAGCCAACACGCCCAATGAAACCGAAATCCTTTCCTAAACACGTCCTACACCCTTTTCAGGCTCAGCATGTGAGCCTGACTGGACAGCCGT
This sequence comes from Schlesneria sp., assembly GCA_043743205.1. Classification (GTDB taxonomy): domain Bacteria; phylum Planctomycetota; class Planctomycetia; order Planctomycetales; family Planctomycetaceae; genus Schlesneria. Next base: position 9,883 of record JAYTXB010000657.1, on the reverse strand, counting down.
TTAGTCCGACGCAATACTACGCCCCGCTTTGAGCGGCCTCCGTGGCTGAACTAAGTGTACTGGCGGTTGATGTCTATGATGACGTATGACTTGTCTGTGGCAATTACTGCGAGTGGAGTGAGGGCGTATAGCTCAGTTGGCTAGAGCGCAGCTCTGATAAAGCTGAGGTCCGTGGTTCGAATCCACGTACGCCCAATCGCGAGCCGTCGAGTAACTCGGCGGCTCATTGATTTCTAGGCGGTTTACCGCATGTTGATGGGAGAATCGCTCACCCTCTGTGTTTGTTCAGATGCTCTTTGTGGTAAATGACAAACGCATTGGTGAATACTATCGGGGACGTAGCTCAACTGGGAGAGCGCTGGCTTTGCAAGCCTGAGGTTGCCGGTTCGATCCCGGTCGTCTCCACTCCAAAAGCCTTGCCCGCAAACACTGCGGGCAAGGCTTTTTCGCTTGGTTTCAGGCGGTTTTCGTGGGTCGCTCTTCGCGCCGTTCGTTCATCGCCATCAACTGATGAGGTGACAGCAAACGACACTGATAGCCCCGGTTTGCCAGAGTTTGGTACAAGCGTTGGTACAAGCGACGTGACGGAATGTCTTCGGGGAAGTGTCGCGTCTTAAGGCGAGCGGCAGGTCATAGTTTACCCGTGATTAGATTGCTGGGGTTGGATGGTGATGTCGTATTTCGGTAGGGTGGCCGAGCGATGCAGGCGGGCGGAGTAAATTGTCAGTTCGGCTTTGGAGACGATGATGCCGTTGGGATAGTCGCCCTCTAGGCGGTTGGCGGTGGGGTGTTGGCGCTTCCAGATCATCCGCAGCGCGAGCCATTGCACCACGGACCCGCAGGTCAGCAGCGCGCCGTTCCACTTCCGCTCCAACGCCGACCAGCAACGTTCGATGCGGTTGTATTTGCTGTGGTACGGTGGGGAGTACACGAGCCGAACTTCCAACCCCGACCAGTCGGCGAACTGGACCATGCGTTTGAGGAATTGTGTCCGCGATCCCGAGCTGTTCGGGCCATTATACCTCGCGCGGCGGAAATTGCGGTGTCGAGAGATCCGCCGGAACGCGCGAGCGTCCGGTTCGGAATTCAATCGTCTCTCTCTGTCGAACCGGACGCTCGCGCGTTCCGGCTAATGGGGTGAGCCTCATTCTCCGCCGCGTGAGGTATATCGAGGTCGATCACCAATCGCTTGATCTGCGACAGGTTGCCGCGAGCTGCGGTCCACACGTGTTTCAGCGCATCGACACAGAAGTCACTGGTCTTCGCCGAGCCGAAGATCAGCGACAGCGCGCCGGTGGCCAGCAAGAGGATGCCGAACGGCACCCGTTTCTCTGCGCCTGGCGGGTCGTGGCCCAACGCTGACGGCGTCTGGCCTGCCGGATCAGTCCGGCTTTTCCTCCCTCGCGAGTATTCCCCAAGCTCAACTTCGCCTTCGTATCGACCGAGATTTCCAGCGTCGCAGGATCGAGCCGAGCCTGTTCATGCACGGCCTGGACATTGACGAAGATCACATCCGTGTCCTTCGTCTTCTTCAGCGGCTGACCCTTTTGAGTTCGCTTCAGGCGATAGTTCATACGCTTCAAAATGTCGCGCATCGAGCGTTCGCTGGGAAGGTCTACCGCCGATTAGTGCTTCTGCTCCCGCAACGCGGCGAGCATGTCGGCCGCAGACAGGTTGGTGTAGCGCCGCGCGGACTTGAGTTCCGGATCAGACTGTGTTCGCAGTTCGACGATCTCGCGAATGTCGGCGGCACGCTGCGGATGCTCGACCTCCCAACGCGGCCGACCACGCGCTGAGAAATTCTCCACGCAACGCAACCCCGAACGCTGTTCGTGCAACCCCTTCTGAACGGCCTGACGCCCCCAACCGAACTGCCGCTCAGCCTACCGAATATTGCCGTCGCACAACGCCAGGGTCCCTTCGGCAAAGCACGACCGATGCTCCGCCCTCGTCAATCGCCGGGCTGCCGAACAGACCAACACGTCGTACTTCTCCAGAATCGCATTCATGCTCCAGCCCTTCCTGGCCAGCAGAACCAACCACAACCGTCGCCCTTCATCTCCCAATCCTGAACACCAAGTTCGGGTCAGACAACACCTGCCGCTCGCCTATCTACACGGGCAAAGTGCCGGAGTTTACAGATTTCATGGAAAAAGACGTTAATGTCCTCGCTTCCTGACGGTCTCCAGAAAAGTGAACGAATTGAACGATTTATTGTTAAATCGCGTGTCGCTCACTGACCACGGTCAAGTCACCATTAGGAGAGAGAAGATGTTACGGGGAATCATGTTAGGATTTGCGTCGGCGATTGTTCTCAGCCAAAGCCACGTAATGGCGAAAGAGACTGCCGGGAAGGACATCGTCACTACGGCCGTCGAAGCCGGGTCGTTCAAGACCCTAGCGGCAGCGCTCAAGGCGGCGGGGCTGATCGAGACGCTGCAGGGGAAGGGGCCGTTCACGGTGTTCGCCCCCACGGATGAGGCATTCGCCAAGCTGCCGAATGGTACCGTGGAAACACTACTCAAGCCGGAGAACAAATCGCAGTTGATTGCCGTGCTGACGTACCATGTTGTCTCTGGCAAGGTCATGGCCGCTGACGTGGTGAAGTTGAACGCTGCGGCCACTGTCAATGGACAGCGGGTCGTCGTGAAAGTCGATGGTGGCAAGGTTCAAGTCGATCAAGCCCAAGTCGTGGCTACTGATATCGCTTGCTCGAACGGAGTGATCCACGTGATCGATCAAGTGATCCTGCCATCAACCGACAACATTCCAGCAACGGCAACCAAGGCTGGAAAGTTTAAGACGCTTCTGGCTGCTGCGAAGGCTGCAGGCTTGGTGGACGCGTTGTCAGGTGATCAGCCGCTGACAGTCTTCGCCCCCACCGATGAGGCGTTCGCGAAGCTCCCCGCGGGGACTGTCGAGAGTCTGCTGAAACCAGAAAACAAAGCCCAGTTGGCTTCGATCCTCAAGTACCACGTCGTCGCCGGGCGCGTCTTCTCCAGTGACCTGTTGGCTGGCGTGGAAGCAAAATCACTTCATGGTGGACTGCTCAAGGCTGCCGTTGCGAGCGGTAAAACGTCCGTGAACGGTGCGGGACTGGTGAGCACAGACATCGACACGTCGAACGGAGTCATCCACGTGATTGATACAGTCCTGCTGCCACCAGCGGCACCGGCTAAGGGAGCCCATTTAGCCCCCATGAATTCTCGCCAGGTCGCTTACGTCTGCCCGCAGACTGGCCGTGTCGTGACCTACCGTACGGCGTTGACGCACGCGAGGTAGGAAACGTGCGAATTGGCCGCAGATGACTGATTCATCCAATTGCCAACCGCTGTCAGGGCTGGGTTGTTAGCCCAGCCCTGATAGTATTTGTTCCCTAGCTACGGCGTAGATGGTGAACGTTGAGAGCGTTTGCTGACCGTCGGGCTGCTGAAGGTTTTCAAATCTATCCGATCAGGAGTGACGTGAGATGAGCGCGATCGCGATTCTCGGGGCCACGGGGACAATCGGCAGCGTCTTGGCTCGGCGGCTAGTCCGTGAAGGTCAAGCCGTTTTGCTCGTCGGACGAAACGAAGAGAAACTGTCAGCCCTCGGACAGGAGCTGGCACAACCGTTCGTGACGGTAGACCTGACGGGCTCACAGCAGCTCGAACAGGCATTGCAAGCCGCTGCGGATGTTCAAGGGGGATTGCATGGCATGGTGAACTGCATCGGCTCACTCCTGCTGAAACCCGCGCACGCCACCACAGACGAAGACTTTCGCCGCGTGATGGAGACCAACTTGTTCACCGCGTTTGCGACGGTTCGGGCAGGAGCAAGACTGTTGCGGGAACGAGGCGGGTCGATCGTCCTGTTCGCTTCGGCGGCGGCGGAGATCGGGATTGCGAATCACGAAGCGATCGCAGCGGCCAAAGCCGGCGTAATCGGACTGGCGCGTTCGGCCTCCGCTACTTATGCCCCGCACAACATCCGCGTCAACGTTGTCAGTCCGGGGCTGATTCGTACCGAACTGACGCGGCGAATTTGGGAGAGTCCGGCGAGTGCGACCGCCTCGGCTCAAATGCACGCACTCGGTCGTCTCGGCGAGCCAGAACAAGTGGCGTCACTGGTGGCGTGGCTGCTCGATGTCGAAAATAACTGGATCACCGGCCAAGTCATCGGCATCGATGGCGGGTTGGGTCACGTCTTGCCACGCAAGTGATTTTCTGATGAACGCTCAATTTGATCGGCATCGCACCCAATCTTCGCTGGTCCCTTGCCACATACTCTCCGACTTTGCCCCGTCGCTAGTGCCGTGCGCGATTTTGGTTGTCAGCGGTCTCTTTCATCTAACTTTAATTTGGGTCACGGGAGCCGAATGGGAAGGTCCATTGTCGCCTCGAAAGCCAGGGCTCTTCGGTGTCTCCGCTGGGTTCACGGGCTGGTCGATCGTCTGGGTGCTGACTCAACTCTCGCCGCGCCGTCACGACCGACGGTTTGCCATTCTAATGACCGGTAGTCTGCTCATCGAAGTCGGCTTAATTACGCTCCAGTATTGGCGGGGAGTAGCGTCCCACTTCAATCACACGACAACACTGGATTCCGCGATTGAGTCCTTGATGCTGGGATTGATCCTGTTCGCCACGGCGGGAATCGCCTGGCTCTGCTGGAGATCGCGACAGCCCCAGCCGATGGTGGAGTCGAGTGTGGTGGCGCTCCGCGCGGGACTGTGGCTCCTGTTACTCTCCTGTGGACTGGGATTTCTGGTCACGATCTTGGGAGCGGTGAACGTCGCGAACAGCCAGCCGCCTGAGGTCTGGGGACTCGCGGGCGTTTTGAAGTATCCGCACGGTGCCGTTTTGCACGCGATCCAAACTCTACCGCTCCTCTCGATCTTGCTGGAAAAACTCCGCGTGCCGCAAGCCGCGTGGCTGGTCCAAGCAGCAGTCGCATCGCACGCACTCTTCGTGATTCACGCTTTGTGGCAAACCTTTGCTGGCCGATCGAGGTTCGACGTTGATGCGATTGGCGGGGTCACACTGCTCGCGGCTGGGATGCTTCTTCTCTTGCCGGTCGTCGCCATCGTAAAAGGTGCCGTAGTGACAGCCCATGCAACGTGGTTTGGTCGCTCTGCCGGGCCAACTCACTGAAGCATTCCACACGCTGCCGAAGACGTGGAAGAGACTTCACCGCTGTCCGTAGAAAACTTTGACAGGCCTAGTTTTCCCGTGAATCTACAGAAGTCGAAGACAAATCTCGTTAAGTCTTCGCCGATGTTCCGGTATGAGCCGTGTGAACGAATTGGCCGTTTTGTATAGCGGGCTGCGTTCGGGAAGACACAAACCATTCAGGAACAGAAAGAGTTTTCAGATGAACGACATTGTTGACACGGCAGTCGCCGCCGGCGCTTTCAAGACTCTTGTGGCTGCTGTCACAGCGGCCAGTCTGGTCGAGACTCTGAAGGGCGTGGGATCCTTCACGGTGTTCGCCCCCACTGATGAAGCCTTCAGTAAACTCTCCGAGGGAGCGGTCGCCGATTTACTTAAGCCGGAAAATAAGGCGAAGTTGCAAGCGGTGCTCACGTACCACGTGGTTGCCGGAAAGGTCATGGCCGCCGACGTGGTGAAGTTGACTTCTGCCAAGTCTGTCCAAGGGCAATATCTTAAGATCGACACCAGTGCGGGTGTGAAGGTCGATGGCGCGAATGTCGTGCAGACTGACATCGCTTGCAGCAACGGCGTGATCCATGTCATCGACGCCGTTGTGCTCCCCAAGTAAGCCGCTTCGCGTAGTTGATTTCAGTCTCCGGATGGGCAGTTGGCGAACTTGACCGATGCGGCAACCGGACTTTTGATTCTGTTGTCGCCACTGCTCATGCGGAGAACTAAGTCTTCACGCTCGGTTTGGCAAATCACCTTGCGATGAACGCGGGGATGCATCATTGAAAGCAGAAAAAACAATATGACAAATATTCAAATGGCCAAACTTGGCTTTGTGATTGCGGCGGGCGCATCGTTCCTCTTTTCGATCTACCTGTGGTTTTCGGGAAGCAAGCAGGAAGGCGTATTTGTGGGCTTGTGGGTACCTTCGATCCTGAGTTTCGGCACGCTGATACTAGCAAGGCGGTCGCCATGAATGATGTCGTGATCTTCACGGTTGGCTTGGGAGTGATGGGCGTCGTACTCGCTTCGGCCTTCGTGGCACTCATTGCTAGTGATCATCCTGATGAACCTGATCCGCCAGCCACTCCGAACTCAACAAAATCGAGATCGGTCGATGGATTGACCTGACGACTGCTGAAGTCGATACCATTTTGACGAAATGCAAATGCCATTTTTTCTTAACTCTGACGATTCGAGGAGCTTCAAATGACCGCTGAGCACACGACCAACTGGCCTGACCTAGCAATCGGACTTTATGATCGGCTAACGGGTCGCAACGCGGAGATCGTCTATGACTTCTCCGACTTGCGGATCCAAATCCCCAGCGGAACCGGCCCGAAGGCCGAACACGCTGAATGGGTATTGAATGGGACCATGAAGGTCCGTACGGGAGAATCCGCTCCTGTCCCAAACTGACACTGGCCGGCCGAATCCATGGATCAATCGATGGCCGGCCAGTGACCTTCGTTGCTGAACGAGGAAATCTAGTCTTCGAAGTGCGGCAATGGCGCACTCTGCTGACCGCCCGGCATGGCTGGCGATCGATCGTCAAACCACTGCGGGCATTTCTCTCACGGTCTGATCTTCGATTGCTGGTTCGGATAAGGTGGTTAGGGAGTGTGGAAGTCCTTCCAAACCCAGCATTCTTGGTTCGGCTGATACTTCAGTGACTGTGATCACCGAATGTATTGAATGGGTCGAAGGATAGCGAAATCAGATCGGATGCCCAGATGTCGGGTTTAGTCTTGCTGACCGGTTCTACGGGCTATGTAGGTGGGAGACTGCTTACGCTGTTGGAAAAACGCGGCATTCCCGTGCGGTGCCTGACACGTCGTCCGGAAGCGATGCAGGACCGGGTCAGCGAGACTACGCAAGTTGTACAGGGCGATGTACTAGACCCTCAGTCGCTTCCAACCGCTTTGAAAGGAGTTGACACAGCCTATTACTTTGTCCATTCAATGGGTGACAGTCGCGATTTCGAATCCCAAGATCGGATCGCCGCGACAAACTTTGCGAAGGCAACCACCGCTGCTGGCGTCCAATGCATTATTTATCTGGGTGGGCTCGGGAACCCCGATGAGAAGCTCTCGAAACATCTCCGTAGTCGCCATGAAACGGGTGACGTTTTGCGTGCGAACCACTCGCATGTGATCGAGTTTCGCGCCTCAATTGTCATCGGCTCCGGGAGTTTATCGTTCGAGATGATTCGAGCGCTCGTCGAGCGGCTGCCCATCATGATCTGCCCTCGCTGGGTGCAGGTGAATGCCCAACCGATCGCGATCGAAGACCTGTTGGCCTATCTCCTCGCTGCCCCGGATCTGCCATCCGGTCCATCCCAAGTGTATGAGATCGGCGGTCCGGACCAGGTCTCTTATGGCCAGATCATGCAGGAGTATGCCAGGCAACGCGGCTTGACGCGCTGGATGATTCCTGTGCCGTTATTAACACCTTACTTGTCCAGCCTCTGGCTGGGACTGGTCACTCCACTATATGCGCGGGTTGGTCGAAAGCTCGTGGAGAGCCTACGCAATCCAACATTGATCTCGAATAATCTCGCCCAATCTGTGTTCCCCGTGCGCCCCCGTTCGTTCCGCAATGCCATCGCTCGAGCCCTAGTGAATGAAGATCGGGAGTTCGCCGAGACGCGCTGGTCGGACGCGTTGTCGTCGGCCGGTCAGCGTCAGAGTTGGGGGGGAGTTCGATTCAGATCACGGCTAGTCGATTCCAGAACCATCACCATACCAGTTCCACCCGAGCAAGCTTTCACGCCAATTCGCCGCATCGGTGGTGATACAGGCTGGTACTACGGCAACTGGTTGTGGTCGCTGCGAGGATTCCTGGACATGCTCATTGGCGGGGTCGGTGTTCGTCGCGGAAGGCGCGATCCCGAGAACCTGCGAGTCGGCGACGCACTCGATTTCTGGCGTGTCGAGAGCTACGACCCTCCTCGGAGTCTGCGTTTATATGCCGAGATGAAACTTCCCGGGCGGGCCTGGCTGGAGTTTGAAGTCACCCCCTGTGAACAAGGGAGTACGATTCGACAGACGGCACATTTCGATCCGCTGGGGCTGTTCGGACTGATCTATTGGTACGGAATATATCCTCTGCATCAGTTCGTGTTCGCCGGTATGTTGCGGAACCTGGCGAGGGCCGCTGAGACGGTCGATCGGGAAACTCCTCTGCCCCCTGTCCACGAAGTTTCAGTGCCTGATTCGCGAGAGGCCACAGTCTCGGGGGACAAGCCTTGACTTAGAGAAAAGTGGCCACCGGAGGTGTAATCGCAGGCAAGAAACTCTTCCAGCGAATCATTCTTGAGTTCTAAATGTGAGTGGCTCGCACGCGACTCGACGAGATTATTTTTGCATGTGTTTCCACTTCTATCGCTACATCTCGTAAACAAAATTTCAAAATACGAACAAATTACCACCACGTCAGCTAAACCACCCAGACTTACTCGGTGTTTTGGCCGAAAACACGCAAGCAATTCGCAGATACCCAAGTGCGACGCAAGTCCAACTCATATGAAAACTCTGTTGAAATGATGGCAAAGTTTGGCTGTTGTGATGTATTAATTTTGAGATGTGGCACTAGGCATCGCGAACGCCCCCGATCAGTTGTTGACGGATGTGCGTACACAGTTGGAAGAGTGGTTCGGCGCGGCGGCCAAAACTTGGCGTCATTTACGAACGTATTCCATTCCATACGCTCTACCCGCTCAGGCCCCGCCAGCGCTAAGCATTCCGGAGCGACCCGTCCAATGGAAGCCAGGGGTCTATGTGTGTGGGGATCATCGCGACAATGCCTCCATCCAAGGAGCGATGGTTTCGGGCCGTCGGGCCGCGGACGCCGTCATGAAGGACCTCAGATGAACGACCCGCTGACCCGTTTGTTATTGCTTGCGCACTTGGCGTCCTCGTTCTACATGGTCGGGCTTATTTGGTTCGTGCAGGTGGTGCATTACCCACTGTTTGCCAACGTGGGCAGTCCGAGCTTTCCCGGCTACGAGCTGCGCCACACGGCCCTCACGACATGGGTTGTGGCACCAGCCATGTTGATCGAAGGGGCAACGGCCCTGATGCTGATCTGGTTGCGGCCAGCAGGAATCGCCCCGTGGGCCCTGTGGACGGGGCTGACTCTGCTGGGCGTGATTTGGTTATCGACGGCTGTGATTCAGGTACCCTGCCACGAGATGTTGTCCAAGGGCTTTGACCCGGTTGTTCATCAGCGACTCGTCTGGACCAATTGGTCGCGAACCGCCGGCTGGAGCCTGCGCGGCATGTTGGTCCTATGGATGGGTTGGGCCTCGTTGCGCTGAGGTGATCTGTCATCACACCTTGTCGGAGAACGATTACGGCGAGTGTTCGAGTTGATGACCGAGCTCCGGACTTTTCCGGGGTAGAAATGTCTCACTTCAGCCCGCGCGACGTATAAATGAGATTGAAGTAGTGGAGGCAATCGCCGTGACTCATCCGGTCTCGGTCGCAGGAGAAGTCGCTGCGTGAGTCTTTGCGAACGAGTTCTCAGCCCGGCTGACTGGCGAGAGTTTCCATCTCTTCACCGGTGAGCGGATTCAGCCGCTCGATCTCGATGATTTTCCAGTCACCATTTTCTTTCTGGAACGTCAAGACGAGGCGCGCGGGCTGATGGCCGACATTCCCGTGCCCCGTCACGTTGAGTGTCGCGTTGGCTCGAAAGTGGACGCGGCCGCGCGAGTTCTGATTGGTGATCGTGGTGTGGAAGTC